>NZ_SOGC01000041.1:0-105555 GCF_004402765.1 Cryobacterium sp. TMT2-17-1 | reverse complement strand
CTTAATCGATTCAAACTCATGTGATTTCAAATTTCTAAGAGCAAACGGTGAATGCCTTGGCATGTAGAGCCGAAGAAGGACGTAGTAATCTGCGATAAGCCTCGGGGAGTTGATAAACGAACTGTGATCCGAGGATTTCCGAATGGGGAAACCCCGCCAGGCCCTTTGGGTGACCTGGTGACTCCCGCCTGAATATATAGGGCGGGTAGAGGGAACGTGGGGAAGTGAAACATCTCAGTACCCACAGGAAGAGAAAACAATAGTGATTCCGTTAGTAGTGGCGAGCGAAACCGGATGAGGCTAAACCGATCATGTGTGATAGCCGGCAGGCGTTGCATGGTCGGGGTTGCGGGACTTTTCTGCTGATTCTGCCGAACAGTGAGGGTTAGAGCGTTGTATAGACGAACAGGATTGAAAGCCTGGTCATAGAGGGTGCGAACCCCGTAGTCGAAATGCAGCAATCGCCCGAAGAGTATCCCAAGTAGCACGGGGCCCGAGAAATCCCGTGTGAATCCGTCAGGACCACCTGATAAGCCTAAATACTCCTACATGACCGATAGTGAACAAGTACCGTGAGGGAAAGGTGAAAAGTACCCCGGGAGGGGAGTGAAATAGTACCTGAAACCGTTTGCTTACAAACCGTTGGAGCCAGCTTTGNCTCCTACATGACCGATAGTGAACAAGTACCGTGAGGGAAAGGTGAAAAGTACCCCGGGAGGGGAGTGAAATAGTACCTGAAACCGTTTGCTTACAAACCGTTGGAGCCAGGCTGTGCCATTCGTGGTGCGGATTTCTGGTGACAGCGTGCCTTTTGAAGAATGAGCCTGCGAGTTAGTGATATGTGGCGAGCTTAACCCGAGAGGGGAATGCGTAGCGAAAGCGAGTCTGAATAGGGCGATTCAGTCGCATGTCCTAGACCCGAAGCGAAGTGATCTATCCATGGCCAGGTTGAAGCGACGGTAAGACGTCGTGGAGGACCGAACCCACTTCAGTTGAAAATGGAGGGGATGAGCTGTGGATAGGGGTGAAAGGCCAATCAAACTTCGTGATAGCTGGTTCTCTCCGAAATGCATTTAGGTGCAGCGTTGCGTGTTTCTTGCCGGAGGTAGAGCTACTGGATGGCCGATGGGGCCTAAAAGCTTACTGACGTCAGCCAAACTCCGAATGCCGGTAAGTGAGAGCGCAGCAGTGAGACGGTGGGGGATAAGCTTCATCGTCGAGAGGGAAACAACCCAGACCACCAACTAAGGTCCCAAAGCGCGTGCTAAGTGGGAAAGGATGTGGAGTTGCACAGACAACCAGGAGGTTGGCTTAGAAGCAGCCACCCTTGAAAGAGTGCGTAATAGCTCACTGGTCAAGTGATTCCGCGCCGACAATGTAACGGGGCTCAAGCACGCCACCGAAGTTGTGGCATTGATATTTTTGGTAAGCCGCACCCTTGTGGTGTTGGTTCAGCCGTGTTGATGGGTAGGAGAGCGTCGTGTGGCCAGCGAAGCGGCGGTGTAAACCAGCCGTGGAGGCTACACGAGTGAGAATGCAGGCATGAGTAGCGAAAGACGGGTGAGAAACCCGTCCTCCGAAAGATCAAGGTTTCCAGGGCCAGGCTAATCCGCCCTGGGTAAGTCGGGACCTAAGGCGAGGCCGACAGGCGTAGTCGATGGACAACGGGTTTATATTCCCGTACTGGCGAAAAACCGCCCAAACTAATCCAGTAATGCTAAGCATCTGAATCCTCTAGATGGATCCCTTCGGGGTGAAGCGTGGGGCCTAGCGTGCGACCCTATGCTGGTGCGGTTAGCGTATTAACAGGTGTGACGCAGGAAGGTAGCTGAGCCGGGCGATGGTTGTCCCGGTCTAAGGATGTAGGCCGAGAGATAGGCAAATCCGTCTCTCATGAAGGTTGAGACCCGATGGGTAGTCCTCACGGACGAAATCAGTGATCCTATGCTGCCAAGAAAAGCATCGACGCGAGGTTTTAGTCACCCGTACCCCAAACCGACTCAGGTGATCAGGTAGAGAATACTAAGGAGATCGAGAGAATCGTGGTTAAGGAACTCGGCAAAATGCCCCCGTAACTTCGGGAGAAGGGGGGCCTGAGGCGTGAAGGGATTTACTCCTGGAGCGTTCGAAGGCCGCAGAGACCAGTGGGAAGCGACTGTTTACTAAAAACACAGGTCCGTGCCAAGTCGCAAGACGATGTATACGGACTGACGCCTGCCCGGTGCTGGAAGGTTAAGAGGAACGGTTAGCCGCAAGGCGAAGCTGAGAATTTAAGCCCCAGTAAACGGCGGTGGTAACTATAACCATCCTAAGGTAGCGAAATTCCTTGTCGGGTAAGTTCCGACCTGCACGAATGGCGTAACGACTTCCCAGCTGTCTCAACCGCGAACTCGGCGAAATTGCATTACGAGTAAAGATGCTCGTTACGCGCAGCAGGACGGAAAGACCCCGTGACCTTTACTACAGCTTGGTATTGGTGTTCGGTGTGGCTTGTGTAGGATAGGTGGGAGACTGTGAAGCTTGGACGCTAGTTCAGGTGGAGTCAACGTTGAAATACCACTCTGGTCATATTGGATATCTAACTTCGAACCGTGATCCGGTTCAGGGACAGTGCCTGGTGGGTAGTTTAACTGGGGCGGTTGCCTCCTAAAAAGTAACGGAGGCGCCCAAAGGTTCCCTCAACCTGGTTGGCAATCAGGTGTCGAGTGTAAGTGCACAAGGGAGCTTGACTGTGAGACTGACAAGTCGAGCAGGGACGAAAGTCGGGACTAGTGATCCGGCAGTGGCTTGTGGAAGCGCTGTCGCTCAACGGATAAAAGGTACCTCGGGGATAACAGGCTGATCTTGCCCAAGAGTCCATATCGACGGCATGGTTTGGCACCTCGATGTCGGCTCGTCGCATCCTGGGGCTGGAGTAGGTCCCAAGGGTTGGGCTGTTCGCCCATTAAAGCGGTACGCGAGCTGGGTTTAGAACGTCGTGAGACAGTTCGGTCCCTATCCGCTGCGCGCGCAGGAAATTTGAGAAGATCTATCCCTAGTACGAGAGGACCGGGATGGACGAACCTCTGGTGTGTCAGTTGTTCCGCCAGGAGCACCGCTGATTAGCTACGTTCGGAACGGATAACCGCTGAAAGCATCTAAGCGGGAAGCCGGCTTCGAGATGAGATTTCCATCCCTTCGGGGGAGAGGCTCGCAGCTAGACTACTGCGTTGATAGGCCGGATGTGGAAGAGGGGACTAAAGACCCTCGGAGCTGACCGGTACTAATAAGCCAATAATTTGATAACACACCAGTTTGAATAAGCTGCAAGCGTCCACTATGTGGTTCTCGATGTACGGTCGAGAACAACGCCCCACGGTGACTCATAAACACTGAGGGCTCTATAACTAAAAAATATAGATTCGATTCATCGAAAGATGTTTCGGCGGCTATAGCGAGAGGGAAACGCCCGGTCACATTCCGAACCCGGAAGCTAAGACTCTCAGCGCCGATGGTACTGCAGGGGGGACCCTGTGGGAGAGTAGGACACCGCCGGACTCAACGTAGCAACACACACAATGGCCACCCCAACGGGTGGCCATTGTGCGTTAACCACCACCCCGGCGCCCACCAACTGCGACAGCCCCGCCCCAACCGTTCACCGGCGCACACGACCCCGCGGTACACCAGCCGAACCCACACAAACCAAGCGCGCACCACCCCCACCCCGCGGCGCACATCCGGCAGCGGTCGTGGCCAACTCAGGAGATCCAACCGGGCCGTGCCGGGCATCCGCACCAATGCCGCACTAACCCGCGGCGGCCGTCTACTGCGGGCAACAGATGTCCTGAGTTAGCCACACACACACGGGCCCTGGCCAAGCCGCCCCGCGGCGCACGCTCTACCTGCGCCCACCTCCATACCGTGCGTCCACCTCCACACCTTGCGCCACGAACCACACCACCCCGTGGGAGGGCACACCTGCACCAACGACAGTTGGCCACCCCTCGAGGTGACTTCCATGTGGTGAGCGAGAGTGAATGTCTTCATTCCGGTCGAAAGTGCCCGGTAGAGCCACCACTCTCGACCGGAGAGGGACACTCGCCGCGACCCGGTATGACACCGCCGGACTCGATTCAGAATCAACCAAAATGGCCTCCCAGACGGGTGGTCATTTGGCGTTGAGTTACTGTTGATAGGTCTGTCGAAATGACAGGTCAAATTACACAGGAGACACAGTGAGCCCTTCAGGAACGCACGATAACGAATCACGCGACGGCGGACGAGACGATCGTCGTTCCAACGGGGGTTACCAGGGCCGGTCCGACCGTCCGCAGCGTGACGGTGAGCGTCCCCCTTACCGCGGTAATTCCGAGCGTCCGAAGCAGGGAGGCGAGCGTCCTCCCTACCGCGGGAACTCCGATCGTCCCTCCACGGGCGGTTACCGTGCAAATTCCGAGCGTCCGGCCAACGGTGGCGAGCGTCCTTCGTACCGTGGCGATACCGAGCGTCCGCAGCGTGATGGTCAGCGTCCTCCCTATCGCGGCAACTCCGACCGCCCGGCCACGGGTGGTTACCGTGGCAATACTGACCGTCCCCAGCGTGATGGTGAACGTCCCCCTTATCGTGGCAACTCCGAGCGTCCGCAGCAGGGTGGCGAGCGTCCCCCTTATCGTGGCAATTCGGACCGTCCCTCTGCCGGTGGCTACCGGGGCAACTCTGAACGCCCGCAGGGTGGCGAGCGTCCTCCTTACCGTGGCAATTCCGACCGTCCGCAGCAGGGTGAGCGTCCTTCCTACCGTGGCAATTCCGACCGTCCGCAGCAGGGTGAGCGTCCCCCTTACCGTGGCAATTCGGACCGTCCCTCTACCGGTGGCTACCGGGGCAATCCCGATCGCCCGCAGGGCGGCGAGCGTCCCCCGTACCGGGGCAACTCCGATCGCCCGCAGGGCGGCGAGCGTCCCCCGCACCGGGGCAACTCCGATCGCTCCTCCGGCGGCGGGGAGCGCAAGCCCTGGGCCAAGGACGGCGCCCGTCCCGAGCGCACCGATCGCCCGCAGCAGGGTGGCGAGAAGCCCTGGACCCAGCGCGGCGGTTCGCCGAACCGTGCCGGAGCTCCGCGCGGAGACGCCGGTAAGAAGCTGTGGACCCGTGACGGTGCCCCGGCCCGCGGTGACCGCGATGCCCGTGTCGTCGAAGAGGAGATGACCGAAGAGCAGCGCATGCAGCGTGAGCTTCGTTCGGTGCGCCCGCGCCACGACGACCCCGAGCTGCCCGACGACATCACGTCGCAGGACCTCGACCGGATCGCCCGCAACGAGCTCAAGACCCTCAGCAAGGACAACGCCGAGGCCGTCGGCCGCCACTTGGCCATGGCCGCCCGCGTCATCGACGAAGACCCCGAGCTGGCTCACCGCCACGTCCTGTCGGCTGCCCGTCGTGCCGGCCGGATCGCCGTGGTGCGCGAGAGCCTCGCAATCACCGCCTACGCCACGGGCGACTTCGCCCTGGCGCTGCGGGAACTGCGCACCTATCGCCGCATCTCCGGTTCCAACGATCAGCTTGCGCTGATGGTGGACAGTGAGCGCGGCGTGGGCCGCCCGGACCGGGCGCTCGAGCTGGGACGCTCCGTCGAGCGCGCCTCGCTGCCGGCATCCGTTCAGGTTGCCCTGGCGATCGCCATGTCCGGGGCGCGTCTGGACCTCGGCGAGACCGAGGCTGCGCTCAGCGAGCTGGAGATCCCGCAGCTGGACCCGAAGACCGCGTTCTCCTACAGCGCCGAGCTGTTCGCCGCCTACGCCGAGGTTCTCGGCGAGCTGGGCCGCGACGACGAGGCCGAACTGTGGAACGAGCGGGCCGAACGGGCCGACGCTGCCGTGTCCGGCGTGACCGATTTCGACGAGACCATGGAGATCCTCGAGATCGACGAGGAGGAGTCCGACGAGGAAGAGTCCGACGACACCGACACCGACACCGACACCGACGACTCCACCGACGACGACGACGCGACTGACGTCTCCGACGAAGAGTCCGCGAATGACGCCGACGACTCCACCGACGACGACGACGCGACTGACGTCTCCGACGAAGAGTCCGCGAATGACGCCGACGACTCCACCGACGAGGCGGAGCACGATGCTCAGGCGTCGCCGCGTGCCTGAGCCGGTCACCCCGCTCACCGGCGTCGACGTGGTTCTGGCCGACCTGGACGGCGTGGTCTACGCCGGTCCAGCGGCCATCCCGTTCGCGGTCGAGAGCCTGAACCGTGCGGCGGAAACCGTGCGGGTCGGCTACCTCACCAACAACGCGTCCCGCACCGACCAGTCCGTGGCGGACCACCTCTCCGAACTGGGCCTGCACACGGTGGCGACGGATGTCGTGACCTCACCGCAGGCCGCCGTGCGTCTGCTCGCGGATGAGGTGCCGGCCGGCTCGCGCATCCTCGTGATCGGCGGCGAAGGTCTTCTGACCGAGGTTGAAAAGGGTGGCTTCGTCGTCACCCGCTCGGCGGATGACGCTCCGGCGGCCGTGATCCAGGGCTTCTCGCCCGACCTCGGCTGGAAGGACCTGGCCGAGGCCGCGTTCGCCCTGCACCCGAACGAGGATGGCGTGGAGATCCCGTGGATCGCCACGAACACCGACTGGACCATCCCGGTGGCCCGGGGGATCGCGCCCGGCAACGGCACCCTCGTCTCCGCCGTGCACAGCGCCGTCGGTCGCCTGCCGATCGTGGCCGGCAAGCCCGAGGTGGCCATCTTCACCGAGGCCGTCACCCGCTTCGAGGCGCAGGCACCCCTGTTCATCGGCGACCGCCTCGACACCGACATCCTCGGCGCGAACCGGGCCGGCATTCCGGCCGCGCTGGTGCTCACCGGCATCGACAAGGCCAAGCAGACCCTGGCCGCCGACGCCAAGTCGCGGCCGACGTATATCCTCGACGACCTGCGCCAGCTGCACGAGCCTTACCCGCAGACGGTGTTCTCCAAGGACGGCTCCTCCGCCACGGTGAACGGGGCGACGGTGCGCATTGTCGGCGCCGACGTCACGATCGTGGCCGAGGGTGACGGGGCGATCAACCTGCTCCGCGCCGCCTGCGCCGTGATCTGGGCATCCGGTCGGCCCATCTACGGGCTCACTGTTCCGGAGCGACTGTATCTCGGACGGTAACGTGGAGAGGGTGAATCAGCCCCACGTGACGACGGACGACGTAACCCAGGATCTTCCCGCGCGGCTCGCCGCGATCGAAGACCGGCCCCTCGAGGAGCGCGCCGCCGCGTACGTTCAGGAGCACGACGGGCTGCGGGGCCACCTCGAAGGTGGAGACGTTCCCCGGGCGAGCCACCCATGACCGACGTCGACGGAACCCCGATGGGCGCCCCCGATGACGTCGCCCCCGACACCAGTGCCAGCGACCCCAGCGACCCCGGCGTTGCCGGCGAGCGGATGCCCCACCAGCGCCTCGACTCGGCCGTCGCCGAGCGCGGTCTGGCCCGGTCCCGCACCGTCGCCGCGCAGCTGATCGTGGGCGGACTGGTCACGGTCGACGGCACGCCCGTCGTCAAGGCATCCGCCAAGGTGCGGGACACCCAGCTGATCGAGGTGGCGGCCACCGACCACTACGTCAGCCGCGGCGCCCACAAGCTCATCGCCGCCCTCGACGCCTTCGCGGTTCCGGCCCTGGGCCGCACGGTGCTCGACGCCGGAGTGTCCACGGGCGGCTTCAGCCAGGTGCTGCTCGAACGCGGCGCCGGCCAGGTCATCGGGGTGGATGTGGGGCATGGGCAACTGGCCCCTCAGCTGGCGACCGAGCCGCGACTCGTGCTGGTCGAGGGGTTCAACCTGCGCTACGCCACGGCCGAGAAGATCGCGGCCGCCTCCGGGGTGCCGCAGCGGGTGGACCTGGTCGTGGGAGACCTGTCCTTCATCTCCCTGACCACCGTGCTTCCGGCCCTGGTGGCGTCCGCCGCCGACGGTGCCGACTTCGTGCTGCTGATCAAGCCGCAATTCGAGGTCGGCAAGGGCAGCATCCGCGAGGGCGTCGTGCACGATCCGGGCCTCCGCGCCGACGCGATTGCCGGTGTGCTCTGGGCGGCGTGGGATCTCGGCCTCAAGACGAACGGTTTGATCGCCTCGCCCATCGCCGGCGGCGCCGGAAATCGCGAGTACCTGTGCTGGCTGTCGAGCGCGGTCGGCAGCAATCCGACAGAATGGATCGAACGCACAACGGCGCTGGTGGGAGTGACTAAATGAGTGCAGCACCACGCAACATCCTCGTCGTCGCGCACACCGGCCGCACGGATTCCCTCGAGGCCGCCGTCACCGTCTGCCAGCAGCTGCTGGCCGCCGGAGCCGTGCCGGTGCTGGCCCGCAACGAGCGCGCCGACCTGCTCGCGCACTGCCCGGACCTCGACGACCAGATTGCGATCCTGCACGAGTGCGTCGCGACCACCGAACTCGAACTCGTGATCGTGCTCGGCGGCGACGGCACCATCCTGCGTGCCGCCGAAGTCGTGCGCGGCTGTTCGGCCCCATTGCTCGGCATCAACCTCGGCCACGTAGGTTTCCTCGCCGAGAGCGAGCGCGACGACCTCGGTGAGGCCGTGCGCCGGGCTCTGCTGCGCGACTACCTGGTCGAGGAACGCATGGCCCTCGCCGTTCGGGTCAAGCTCGGCGATGAGGTGATCTACGAGACCTGGGCGTTGAACGAGGCCACAGTCGAGAAATCCAGCCGTGAACGGATGCTCGAGGTCGTCATCGAGGTCGACGGCCGCCCGCTCTCCTCCTTCGGTTGCGACGGCGTGGTCATGTCCACGCCCACGGGCTCCACCGCCTACGCCTTCTCGGGCGGCGGCCCGATCGTCTGGCCGACGCTCGACGCGCTGCTGCTGGTGCCGCTCAGCGCTCACGCCCTCTTCGCCCGCCCGCTCGTTGTGGGCCCGGACTCGTCGCTCGCCGTGGAGGTGCTCGCCCGCACCGGCGGGGCCGCGGTGCTCTGCGCCGACGGTCGCCGCGTGCACGACCTGCCGCCGGGCTCCCGTGTGATCGTGCGCCGTTCACCGATTCCCGTTCGGCTGGCCCGCCTGCACAGCGGCCCGTTCACCGACCGACTGGTCAACAAATTCAACCTGCCCGTCACGGGCTGGAGAGGCCCGGTCGGCCGTGAATAGGCGTTCCGCATGATCGAGGAGCTCGTCATCCGTGACCTCGGTGTCATTGCCGAGGCCACCCTGCCGCTCGGCCCCGGCTTCACCGCCGTGACGGGCGAGACCGGCGCCGGCAAAACCATGGTCGTCACCGCCCTCGGCCTGCTGCTCGGCCAGCGTGCCGATCCCGGTCTCGTGCGCCAGGGCCAGTCGCAGAGCTGGGTGGAGGGCCGCTGGCTGATCCCCGCCGACGGCACCGTCGCGACCCGCGTGCGGGACGCCGGGGGAGACCTCGACGGCCCCGAACTCATCCTCAGCCGCTCGGTGTCCGCGGAGGGACGCAGCCGGGCCGTGGTCGGCGGGCGCAGCGCCCCCGCCGGCGTGCTCAGCGACCTCGGCGGCGACCTCGTGGTCGTGCACGGCCAGTCCGACCAGGTGCGTCTGCGTTCGGCCGTCGCCCAGGCTGCAGCCCTGGACCGCTTCGCCGGGCCGACGCTCGCCGAAACCCTCGACCTGTTCCAGAGGGCCTACTACCGCTGGCAGGGCCTTCAGAGTGAGCTCGACCGACTCGTCGACGAGCAGGACCAGCGCGCCCGCGAGGCCGACACGCTGCGCGCCGCCATCGACGAGATCGAACTCGTCGCCCCCCAGCGCGGCGAAGACGAGTCGCTCAGCGAACGCGCCGAACGCCTCGGCAACCTCGAGGAGCTGCGCATCGCGGCCGCCCAGGCCCGGGAGTTGCTCTCGGCGGAGGAGAACCCCGACGAGATGCCCGACGCTGTCGCCCTGCTCGAGTCCGCCCGGCGCCAGCTCGAACGGGCCGGGGAGCACGACCCGGCCCTCCCGCCCCTTGCCGAGGCACTCGCGAACGCCGGCTTCCTGGTTGCCGACATCGCCGCGCAGCTCTCCAGCTACCTGGCCGGCCTCGACGCCGATGGCGCCCGCGAACTCGAGGTCGTGCAGGAGCGCCGCTCGGAGCTCACCGGCCTGGCCCGCAAGTACGCGGGCGGCCTTGACGAGGCCATCGACTTTCTCGACACCGGCAGTGCCCGTCTGCTCGAACTCGACAGCGACTCCGACCGCATAGACACGCTCCGCACCGAAACGGATGCCGCACGCCAGTCGACTGACGGCCTCGCCGACCAGCTCACCGGCATCCGTCGCGCTGCCGCGGAGGCCCTGGGTGCGGCCGTCACAGCCGAACTGGCCGCCCTGGCCATGCCGAACGCGTCGCTGCTGGTCGAGGTCGACGGCCGGGCCGAGATGACCGCCACCGGACGCGACCTCGTGAAGATTCTCCTGCGCCCGCACGCGGGGGCGGAGCCACGGTCGCTGGCGCGCGGGGCCTCCGGTGGCGAACTGTCCCGGGTGATGCTTGCGATCGAGGTCGTCATCAACCAGGCCGACCCGGTGCCGACCTTCGTCTTCGACGAGGTCGACGCCGGCGTGGGCGGCGCCGCGGCGATCGAGATCGGCCGCCGGCTGGCCCGGCTCGCCGAAACCGCCCAGGTGATCGTGGTCACCCACCTTGCCCAGGTGGCCGCGTTCGCCGGCAACCACCTCAGCGTCGTCAAGGACAGCGACGGCTCCGTCACCGCCAGCAGCGTGCGCCAGCTGCACGGCGACGAGCGTGCCGCCGAAATGGCCCGCCTGCTCTCCGGCCTGCCCGATTCCGCGAGCGGACTCGAACATGCCCGGGAGCTCATGAACCTCGCCCGCGCCAACCGATAGGTCAGCCCTCAATGCTAGAGTCGAAGCCCGTGGTGGAAAATAAAAGCACGGACGAATCAGTACGCAACGACACGACACGACACATTTTTGTGACCGGTGGTGTCGTTTCTTCTTTGGGCAAGGGCCTGACGGCGGCAAGCCTCGGCAACCTCCTCACGGCCAGCGGTCTCCGCGTGGTCATGCAGAAGCTCGACCCCTATCTCAACGTGGACCCCGGCACGATGAACCCGTTCCAGCACGGCGAGGTCTTCGTGACCGACGACGGTGCTGAGACCGACCTGGACATCGGACACTACGAACGGTTCCTCGACATCAACCTCAACCAGGCCGCGAACGTCACGACCGGTCAGGTCTACTCGCAGGTGATCGCCAAGGAACGCCGCGGCGAGTACCTCGGCGACACCGTGCAGGTCATCCCGCACATCACCGACGAGATCAAGCGCCGCATGCGCCTGCAGGCCAGCGACGAGCTGCGCCCCGACGTGATCATCTCCGAGATCGGCGGCACGGTCGGCGACATCGAGTCCCAGCCGTTCCTCGAGGCGGCACGCCAGGTGCGCCACGAACTCGGCCGCAACAACGTCTTCTTCGTGCACGTCTCGCTGGTGCCGTTCCTCGGCGCCGCGGGGGAGCAGAAGACCAAGCCCACCCAGCACTCCGTCGCCGCCCTGCGTTCCATCGGCATCCAGCCGGATGCGCTCGTGCTGCGCAGCGACCGGCCCGTCTCCGACTCGAACAAGCGCAAGATCGCGCTGATGTGCGACGTCGACGAAGACGCCGTGGTCAACGCGGTCGACGTGCCGAGCATTTACGAGATCCCCACCATGCTGCACGATCAGGGCCTGGACAAGTACATCACCGACCGCCTCGGCCTGCCCGTCACCAGCGTCGACTGGACCGGTTGGCAGAAGGTGCTCGACGCCGTGCGCGAGCCCCAGCACACCGTCACCATCGGGCTGGTCGGCAAGTACATCGACCTGCCCGACGCCTACCTGTCGGTCACCGAAGCGCTGCGCGCCGGCGGATTCGCCAACCAGACCAGGGTCCAAGTCACCTGGATCGCCTCCGACGACTGCGAGACCGAGGAGGGCGCGAACCGCCTGCTCGGTGAGCTCGACGGCATCTGCGTTCCCGGCGGCTTCGGCGTGCGCGGCATCGAGGGCAAGCTCGGCGCCCTCAAGTTCGCCCGCGAGAA
This sequence comes from Cryobacterium sp. TMT2-17-1, assembly GCF_004402765.1. Lineage (NCBI taxonomy): Bacteria > Bacillati > Actinomycetota > Actinomycetes > Micrococcales > Microbacteriaceae > Cryobacterium > Cryobacterium sp. TMT2-17-1. Next base: position 93,507 of record NZ_SOGC01000041.1, on the reverse strand, counting down.
CGGCATCCCCGTGCTCGGCCTCTGCCTTGGCCTGCAGTGCATGGTCATCGAATACGCCCGCAACAAGGCCGGCCTCACCGGCGCATCCTCCTCGGAGTTCGACGAGGACACCGAGTTCCCAGTGGTCGCGACCATGGAAGAGCAGGTCGAGATCATCGCGGGCGGCGACCTGGGTGGCACCATGCGCCTGGGTCTCTACCCGGCCGTTCTGGCCGAGGGATCCATCGTGGCCGAGCTCTACGGTGCCTCCGAGGCGTCCGAACGTCACCGCCACCGCTACGAGGTCAACAACGCGTTCCGCTCTCAGATCGCGGATGCCGGACTGTGGTTCTCGGGCACCTCACCCGACCGCCACCTGGTCGAGTACGTCGAGCTGAAGCGCGAGGAGCACCCGTTCTACGTGGGCACGCAGGCGCACCCGGAGCTGCGCAGCCGGCCCAGCCACGCGCATCCGTTATTCCGTGGCCTGATCAGCGCGGCCCTGGACCGCCAGCAGGCCAGCCGCCTGTTCGAGGTAGAAGCCAAGGAAGAAGCCTGAGCCGTGACCCACCCGTCTGTGCCCGCCGCCAACGTGACCGCTCCTGTGACCGCCGAGAAGTCCGGCGAATCGGCCTCCGCCCCGCTGGCGGATGAGCCGGCCTTCGCGGCGGTCTCGGACAGCGCGATCGTTTTCGACGGCAAGGTGTGGGATGTCCGCCGCGACACCTTCGGCTATAACGGCTCCCGCATCAATCGCGAGTACCTGGACCACCCGGGCGCCGTGGCGATCCTCGCCCTCGACGAGCACAACCAGGTGCTGCTGATCAAGCAGTACCGGCACCCCGTGCGCACGCGCGACTGGGAGCTGCCGGCCGGGTTGCTCGACGAAGACGGCGAGCATCCACTCGTCGGAGCGCAGCGCGAGCTGGCCGAGGAGACCGACCTCGTCGCCACCGAGTGGAATGTGCTCGGTGAGTTCGCCACCTCGCCCGGCGGCAGCAACGAGGTCATCCGCATCTACCTGGCGCGCGGCCTCGCCGCGGCTCCGGAGATCTTCGAGCGCACCGAGGAGGAAGCCGACATCGAGGTGCGCTGGGTGCCGCTTGATGACTGCGTCGATGCCGTGCTGGCCCGCCGGGTGCAGAACCCGTCGCTGGTGATCGGGGTGCTCGCCGCCCAGGCAGCCCGCGCGCGTGGCTGGAGCACCCTCGGGGCGGCGGATGAGCCGTGGCCGCGGCATCCGGTCAATTGGGACCACACGGTGTGACCGGTTGGCCTCGTCTGGTGGTGTGAGCGGTGCGGCTGGTGTTCCTGCTGGCCGGGGCGTCGCGGGTTTGGGCGGTCCGCCTGCACCGGGAGTTGCCGGTGGGGTCGTCGCCGCGGCCATGGACTCGTATCTGCGGCACGTCGCGATCGAGCGCGGTCTGAGCACCAATACGGTGTCCGCCTACCGGCGTGACCTGGCCATCTACAGCCGGTGGCTTGCCGCGGTCGGGTTGACCGGACTCGCCGACGTCACCCGGCAGCACATCTCCGACTACGTGCGGTTCTTGGGATCCCGCGAGGAGTCGCCGCTGACGGCGGCGTCGATCGCGCGCATCCTCTCGACCGTGCGCGGGTTTCACCGATTTCTGCTCGAGGAGGGCGTGGTCGACACCGATGTCGCCCACGAGTCCAAGCCGCCCAAGCTCGGCACCCGGCTGCCCAAGGCAATTTCGATCGAGCAGGTCACGCTGTTGCTCGCGGCGACCGACGGCGACGAGGTGCACAACCTGCGCGACAAGGCGCTGCTCGAGCTGCTCTACGCCACGGGCGCCCGCGTCTCGGAGGTGGTCAACCTCAATGTGGACGATGTGCTCGACCCCGAGGTGGTGCGCCTCACCGGCAAGGGCGACAAGCAGCGCATCGTGCCGGTCGGCAGTTACGCGCGCGCGGCCATCGACACGTTCCTGGTGCGTGGGAGACCGCTGCTCTCCGCCCGTGGACCGGCGACGCCGGCCCTGTTCCTGGGCCTTCGCGGCAAGAGGCTCAGCCGGCAGAACGCGTGGTTGATCATCCGGGCCGCGGCCGAACGCGCCGGCCTCGAGGGGCATGTTTCGCCGCACACGCTGCGGCACTCCTTCGCGACGCACCTGCTCGAGGGCGGGGCCGATGTGCGCGTGGTGCAGGAGTTGCTCGGCCACTCCTCGGTGGCCACCACCCAGATCTACACGCTCGTCACCGCGGATACCCTGCGCGACATGTACACGACGGCGCATCCGCGGGCGCGGGTGTCCCGTTCCGTCCCCCCGGTGGTTGAGTCACCCCGCGGTGAAGGTTGAGACCCCGCCGGTCCTGGACGAGCTCAACCCCGCCTGACTGTTCCCGTTTCGGACAACTGTTGCCCGTGTACCGGCAACAACTGTCCGGAACGGCAACAGTGGCGACCGGGGCCGCCGCGCGCCGCTGACGTTTGAGCTTTCCGGGATATTCCGTTCGAGCAGCCACCGAAGGCTGCGTCTCGCGTTTTCTCCGCAGTTACGTGACGACGGATGCCGAGAGCCGCCCACGCTCGCGGCTGCGGCGGCCCGGCCGGTGGTTGAGCCTCCCGAAACTTGGTGACCTGGCCCTCGAACCCGCCCATCGGCATCCGTCACCGTCGCTAGCTTCGGAGTTTTTCGGAACCCGCCGGTCGAGCGGCCACCGAATGCGGCGTGTCGCGATTATCCCCGAGGTTACGTGACGCCGGCTGTCGAGAGCTGCCCCCGCTCTGGGCTGCGGCGGCCCCGCCGGTCCGGGATGCGTAGCCAAACCCCGCCTAACTGTTGCCGTTCCGGACAACTGTTGCCCGCGTACCGGCAACAATTGTCCGGAACGGCAACAGTTGCGGCCGGGTCCGCCGCGCGGGGCATCCGTCACCCGCGTCGTCACCCGTCGGAGTCTCGGCGCCCTCCCTGGCATAACTCCTGCAATTTGGCTGCCGGGAGCCGGTTCCACCGTGTTTTCGGGCCTATTCCGCAGGATTTGCAGGAGTTATGCACGAGGGGCTACACACCAGGCCGGCGGCTGACCAGCGGAAGCCAGTGCAGATCCCGCAGACGGGCGCAGGTCGGTGCGGCCGACCTCAGAGCAGGCGCAGCCCCACCACAGTGATGATCGGCTCGCGCTGCCCGCCGGAGTGCACGATGTGGCCACCGCCCTCGTCGACGGTGAGCTGGCTCGCGTGGCAGCGCAGGGCAGCCGTGACCGTCGCGAGGTGCGCCGACAGGTCGAACCACTCGGCCGCACCCGCACCCGCACCCGCACCCGCACCCGCACCCGCACCCGCAACACCCGCACCCGCACCCGCAACACCCGCACCCGCACCCGATGTGGCTCCATCCACCCCCACCTGCACCACCTCGGCAAACGCGACCCCCGCCGCCCGGCTGCCGGCCAGCGCCGCCTCATGCATGCGCACGTGATCCGGATGCCCGTACCCGCCACCGTTGTCGTAGCTGATCACGAGGGCAGGCCGAAGCTGCCCGATCAGCGCGGCCACATCCGCGGTCACTTCGGCCAGGGGCGCCCGCACCAGGGCGTCGCCGTCGATGTCGTCGGCCGGCCCGGCCAGCCCCGGACGAATCCAGGTCATGCCCGAGTCCCGGTACGCGCGCGGCGCGAGGCCCGCGGCGCGCGCGGGCGGCGTGCCCAGCCAGAACCGATCCGCGAAACCGATGCCGAGGGCCGCCGCGGCGCAGGCGAGCTCCCGCTCGCGTTCCCGGGTGAGCGCATCCGTGCCCTCGAGCACCGACAGCGGCCCGCGCACGACCTCGCCTTGCTCGCCGCGCGTGGCGGTCAGCAACGACACCCGGATGCCCCGGGCCGCCATTTCCGCAATCAGCGCACCCGTCGCAATGGTTTCGTCATCGGGATGAGCGTGCACGAACAGAACAGTGGGAACACCGTCCAGCAGACTCACGCGCTGAGCAGCGAGGGGCGGCGGTCGCCGGCACCGGGGCGCACCAGCGACCGGTACACGGTCACGAGGCCTTCTGCCGACCGCGGCCAGTCCAGGTGCTCGGCCCGCTCGCGCGCGGCGAGCGACAGACGCCGGGCGAACGCGGGGTTCGAGAGAATCTGCGTGAGCGCGCCGGCCCAGACCTTCGGATCGCGCGAGTCCAGCACCACGCCGGTGTCGCCGTCGAGCACCGCCTCGCGCAGTCCGCCGGCCGCCGCGGCGACGACGGGAACACCGCTCGCGGCCGCTTCCAGCGCCACGAGCCCATACGTTTCAGAGTGCGAGGGTACGAGCACGACCCGGGCGCCGCTCAGCAGCAGGGCCAGGTCCACGCGGGACTGCGGACCCACGAAACGCACGTTGCGTTCGATTCCGTGCCGGGCCGCGAGGGACCGAAGCTCGTCGATATAGCCGTCGTAGTCGGCTGACGCGTCGCCGGCGATCACGAGTTCGGGCCGGATCGGCTCCGGCACGGCCGCGATCGCCTCGATCGCGAGGTCGAGGCCCTTCAGCGGCTGCAGGCGCCCCGCGACGATCGCGTACCCGCGGATGTCGATCGGTCCAGAAAGTTCGGCAGCCCCGACCGCGGCGGCACCGACACTCCGGATGTCCGTGGGCCGGAACAGAATCCCGTCCACCCCCGGCAGCACGATCGAGATGCGCTCGGGCGCACCGCCGAGCCGCTTCACGATGGTGTCGGCCTCGGACTCGCTGATTGCGACCAGGGCATCGGACTCCTGCGCCAGCCAGGCCTCGCCGGCCATGCGCCCGGGGGACTCGGGGCGTTCGCCGGCCGACAACGGCGTCGACGCGTCGGCCGCGATGCTGTGGAAGCTCTGCACGTGCGGGATGCCCCGGCGGCGCGCGAGCGGGAGCGCCGCCATACCCGAGAACCAATGGTGCGAGTGGATGACGTCGTAGGGTCCCAGCGCATCCATCTGCACGCGGAACGCCTCGATGAACTCCTCGTGGTCGCCCTTCGGCACGGGACGGGCCGGTCCGGCCTCGAGAAAGCGGAGCGTCACCCCGGGGCTCAACTGCATCGTCTTCGACACGGGGGAGGAGCGACGGGTGAGGATATCGACGTGGTGGCCGGCGGAGGCGAGGGCCTCCGCCTGGTGCCGCACGACCACGTTCATGCCCCCGGCGTCGCCCGAGCCCGGCTCAGCTCCCGGGGACGTGTGCAGGCAAACGAGCGCGATTCGGAGGGGCGTAAATGGCTGAGGCACCTCAAAATCTTAACGCAAGAGCCTGTGACTCACCCGGTTCCACAGATCAGAGACCGATGACGGACCGATGACAGGCCGATGACAGGCCGAGACACGCCGGATTCACGCGGCAGACCTGCGGTTTTCGGCGATCCGTGCCGCAACATGCCCGATCCGATCGCTACAGTGGGGACAGTGACAGGTGTAAGACGGATCGAGGGCATCTCAGTGGCGCGCAAGCAGGATGACCGGACACGACTTTCCGGTTTAGACGAGGTACCGGTCGGTGCGACCGGTCGACCCAAGCGCGACTTCGACGAACCCGCGGTTCTGCCCAGTCATGGCCCGGCGCGCATCATTTCGCTGTGCAACCAGAAGGGCGGCGTCGGCAAGACGACGACCACCATCAACCTGGGTGCCGCCCTCGCCGGCTACGGCCGCCGCGTGCTGGCCATCGACTTCGACCCGCAAGGCGCCCTCTCCGCCGGTCTCGGTGTGCCCACCCACGACGTCACCACCATCTACGACTTGCTGCTGAGCGGCTCGGTCAGCCCGCACGACGCCATCCAGAAGACGTCGGTGCACAACCTCGACATCATCCCGGCCAACATCGACCTGTCCGCCGCGGAGGTGCACCTCGTCAACGAGGTCGCCCGCGAGCAGATCCTGGCCCGCGTGCTGCGCAAGATCTCCGGCGACTACGACGTCATCCTGATCGACTGCCAGCCGTCGCTGGGTATCCTCACCGTCAACGCGCTCACGGCCAGCCACGGCGTGCTCATTCCGCTCGAGTGCGAGTTTTTCGCCCTCCGCGGTGTGGCGCTCCTGATCGAGACCATCGACAAGGTGCGTGACCGGCTCAACCCGGCCATCGAACTCGACGGCATCCTGGCCACCATGTTCGACTCCCGCACCCTGCACTCCCGCGAGGTGCTCGAGAGGGTCGTCGACGCGTTCGGCGACAGTGTGCTCGAGACGGTCATCGGCCGCACGGTCAAGTTCCCCGACGCGAGCGTCGCCGGCGTCCCGATCACCGAATTCGCACCCGAGCACGCGGCCGCCAAGGCCTACAAGCAGGCGGCGCGGGAACTGATCCAGCGTGGCGCCGTCGCCTGACGCAGACGCACCGAAGTCGTTTTCGGTCGCCCTCGGCAACTTCGAGGGTCCGTTCGACCTGCTCCTGTCCCTGATCGGCAAGCACGAACTCGACATCACCGAGATCTCCCTGAGCCGGGTCACCGACGAGTTTATCGCCTACCTGCGCGGCCTCGACCAGGACGAAGAGCTCGACCAGGCCACCGAATTCCTGGTGGTCGCTGCCACCCTGCTCGACCTCAAGGTCGTCGGGCTGCTGCCGCAGGGTGAGCTTGTCGACGCCGAAGACGTGGCTCTGCTCGAGGCCCGCGACCTGCTGTTCGCCCGGCTATTGCAGTACCGGGCCTTCAAGAGCGCGAGCGCCTGGTTCCAGGGCCGGCTCGACGCCGAGTCCACCCGGCACGTGCGGGCGGTGCGGCTGGAGGAGAAATTCCGCCGCCAGACTCCCGAGCTGGTCTGGACTCTCTCCCTCGGCGACTTCGCCGCCCTGGCCGCCCTCGCACTCACCCCGCGGGTTCTGCCCGGCGTGGGGCTCGACCACCTGCACGCGCCGCTGGTCAGCATCCGTGAACAGGCGGCCTACGTGGTACGGATGCTGCGCGCCGCCGACACGCTCACGTTCCGCGAGCTGATCGTGGGCGCCGAGGTGAAGGGCGTCGTGATCGCCCGTTTCCTGGCCGTGCTCGAGCTGTACCGCCTCGACGCCATCTCTTTCGACCAGCTCGTGCCGCTCGGCGACCTCAGCCTGCACTGGAGTGCCGAGACCTGGACCGATGACACCCTCGCCAACCTCGGAGCCGACTATGAGCATTGACACGACTATGAGCAGTGACACCGCCCCCGGATCAGGGAACACAGAAAACACAGAGGGCACGGATGCCCCGCGCCCCCCGCTCGAGCGCACCCTCGAGGCCATCCTGATGGTCGCCGACGAACCGCAGGGGCTGCTGCAGCTCGCCGCGGCCGTCGACGCCACGCTGGGCGAGGTGCGCGCATCCGTCGCCCGGCTCGTGGCCGACTTCGACGGCCTCGCCGGCACCGTGCGCCGCGGCTTCGAGCTGCGCGAGGTGGCCGGCGGCTGGCGCATCTACGTGCGGCCCGAGCACGATGTGACCGTGGCCGACTTCGTGGTCACCCAGAACCCGAGCCGGCTTTCGCAGGCGGCCCTGGAGACCCTCGCCGTGATCGCCTACAAGCAACCGATCAGCCGCGGGGCTGTAGCCTCGATTCGTGCCGTTAATGTGGATTCGGTCGTGCGCACACTGCTCGGCCGCGGTCTGATCACCGAAGCGTTCACCGACAGTGAGACCGGTGCGATCAATTACGGCACCACAGACCTTCTGCTAGCCCAGCTCGGAATCAACTCGCTCGACGAGTTGCCATACCTATCGCCGTTGCTCAATGACGGCGCGAACGGATTTGAGGAATTGTCATGACAACCGACAACCAGGGGATTCAGGGGACACCCACCAATCTCGAGGCCGCCGCCGACGGCGTGCGCCTGCAGAAGGTCATGGCCTCCGCGGGCGTCGCGTCCCGACGGGTCTCCGAGGAGATGATCGCCGCCGGCCGCGTGCGCGTGAACGGCAAGGTCGTCACCGAACTGGGCCGCCGGATCCACCCCGACTCCGACCTGATCATGGTCGACAACGTCGCCGTGCAGCTGGACACCAGCCGCCGCTACGTGATGCTGAACAAGCCCGTCGGCGTCGTCTCGTCGATGCAGGACGAGAGTGGACGCCCCGACCTGCGCGAGTTCACCGACCAGTTCGAGGAGCGCCTGTTCAACGTGGGCCGCCTCGACGCGATGACGAGCGGCCTGCTGATCCTGACCAACGACGGCGATCTCGCGCACGTGCTCGCGCATCCGTCGTTCGGGGTCTTGAAGACCTACATCGCCAAGGTCGAGGGCCGCGTGTCGGCGCAGACCATCCAGCTGCTGCAGAGCGGCATCGAACTCGACGACGGGCCCATCTCCGCCGACAAGGCGCGCATCCTGACCAGCCCTCCCGGCGACGGCTTCAGCCTGGTCGAGCTCACCCTGCACTCCGGCCGCAACCGCATCGTGCGCCGCATGATGGAGTCCGTCGGCCACCCCGTCGTCGACCTCGTGCGCCGCCAGTTCGGCCCGCTGCACCTCGGCACGCTGCGCGTGGGCGCCGTGCGCGACCTGACCAAGGTCGAACTCGGGCAGCTGCTCACCGTGTCGCGGGCCGAAACCAAGATCTAGGCCCAGGTCAGGAGTTCCAGTGGTTGAATCTCGCCTGATCGGGCCCGTGCGCGTCGTGGGCACCGGCCTGCTTGGCACCAGCATCGGCCTGGGCCTCCGCGCGCGCGGCATCGACGTCATCCTCGCCGACGCGTCGCCGACCAACCTCAGCATCGCCGTCGACTACGGCGCCGGCCGCGCCGCCACTGCCGGCGACCTGCCGCAGCTGATCGTGGTGTGCGTGCCGCCCGACGTGACGGCCGAGATCGTCGCGCGCGAGCTGGCCGCCCACCCGCAGGCGATCGTGACGGATGTCGCGAGCGTCAAGCTCGCCCCGCTGCAGGAGTTGCGCGCACTGGGGGCCGACGTGTCCCGCTACATCGGCGGTCACCCGATGGCCGGCCGCGAACGCGGGGGACCCCTTGCCGGCCGCGCCGACCTCTTCGTCGGCCGCCCCTGGGTGGTGGCCGCGCACGACGCGATCAGCTACCAGCAGGCCACCGCGATCGACGACCTGATCCTCGACCTCGGCGCGATCCTGGTCGAGATGAGCCCCGAGGAGCACGACAGTGCGGTGGCGCTCATTTCCCATGTGCCGCAGGTCGTCTCCACGATCATGGCGCGCCGGTTGACGGATGCCACCGGCTCGGCCCTGAACCTCGCCGGCCAGGGTCTGCGCGACGTGACCCGCATCGCGGCCAGCGACCCCGAGCTGTGGGTGCAGATCCTCGGCGCGAACGCCGAACCCGTGCGGGACATCCTGCTGGCCTACCGCGACGACCTCGACCGCTTCATCGACGCCTTGGAAGCCCCCGCCGCACCGGGCGCGCGCCGCAAGGTGGCCGAGGAACTCGCCGGCGGCAACGCCGGGGTGGCCCGCCTGCCCGGCAAGCACGGCCAGGACCGCCGCTTCGTGTCGCTGAGCGTGATGGTCGACGACACCCCCGGGCAGCTTGCCCGACTCCTCAACGAGGTCGGCGAGGTCGGGGTCAACCTCGAAGACCTCCGCCTCGAGCACTCACCGGGCGCCCAACTGGGCCTGGCCGAAATTTCTGTACTCCCTGAGGCCGTTGGTCGCCTCACCGAAGAGCTGGCCGCCCGCGGCTGGCGGATTGCTGGTTAATCATGGGTCGTCACTCAAGCCCCCACATCGTCGCCATCGACGGGCCGGCCGGCAGCGGCAAGTCCAGCGTCAGCCGCGCCGCCGCCAGGCGCATCGGCTTCGACTACCTCGACACGGGCGCCGCGTACCGGGCCTTCGCCTGGTTCGTCAGCGACCGGGGCATCGACCCGGAGCACACCGACGCCGTCGTGGCCGCCCTGGGCGACTTCGACTACTCCATCGGCATCGCCCCCGACGAGCACGTCGTTCGGGTCGGCCGGGCGGATGTCACCGACGCGATCCGCGACCCCGCCGTCTCCGCCATCGTCAGCTCCGTGGCCCGCATCCCGGAGGTGCGCACGCACCTGACGGAGCTGTTTCGCGCCATCGCGGCAAGCTCCAAGCGCACCGGAATCGTGATCGAGGGCCGGGACATCACCACCGTGGTCGCTCCCACCGCCGAGATCCGCATACTGCTCACGGCTTCCGAGGAGGCTAGAATGGCTAGGCGCTCTGCGGAAATATCGACCCAATCGGCTGAAACCGTGGCGGAGCAGCTGCGATCGAGGGATCGCGCTGACTCACAGGTTGTCGAATTCATGAGCGCCGCAGACGGTGTGACCACCGTCGACTCCACCCATCTCGACTTCGAACAGACCATTGACGCGGTCCTCGACGTCATCAATACCTACCGCGAGGCCATCGCATGACCAACAACAACGACTTCGACGACACGATCCCCGACCCCGACACCGAACTGGTGACGCGCCTGGACGATCTCGATGACGACCTGGTGACGCAGCGCGCCGCCGCCCTCCGCACCGGATTGAACGAGTACGACCTCGCGGACGAGGACTTCGACGTTCTTGACACGGTGACGGAAGACCCCGACGCCATCCAGTACCTGCCGGCCCTGCCGGTCATCGCCATCGTCGGCCGCCCGAACGTGGGCAAGTCCGCGCTCGTGAACCGCATCCTCGGCCGCCGCGAGGCCGTCGTGGAGGACACCCCCGGCGTGACCCGCGACCGCGTGACGTATAAGGGTGAATGGCACGAACGCCGCTTCAGCCTCGTCGATACCGGCGGCTGGGAGCCCGACGCCAAGGGCATCGACGCCTCCGTCGCCGCGCAGGCCGAACTGGCTATCGAACTCTGCGACGTCGTCATGTTCGTCGTCGACGCCAACGTGGGACCGACCTCCACCGACGAGGCCGTCGTGCGCCTGCTGCGCAAGGCCGGCAAGCCCGTCTTCCTCGTCGCCAACAAGGTCGACGACATCCGCCAGGAGCCGGAAGCCGCGAGCCTCTGGGCGCTCGGCCTCGGCCAGCCCTGGCCCGTCTCGGCCCTGCACGGCCGCGGCGTCGCCGACCTGCTCGACGCGCTCCTCGAGGAACTCCCGGAGATCTCGGCCGTCGCCAAGCAGGAAGTCGGCGGACCACGCCGCGTCGCGATCCTCGGCCGACCGAACGTGGGCAAGTCGAGCCTTCTGAACAAGGTCGTCGGCGAGGAGCGCGTTGTCGTCAACGAGCTCGCCGGCACCACGCGCGACCCCGTCGACGAGCAGGTCGAGCTCGGCGGCAGGGTATGGCGCTTCGTCGACACGGCCGGCATCCGTCGTCGTGTGCATCTCTCCCAGGGAGCCGACTTCTACGCCTCGCTGCGCACCAGCGCCGCTCTCGAAAAGGCCGAGGTAGCCGTGGTCCTGATCGACGTGACCGAGGTGATCAGCGAGCAGGACGTGCGCGTGATCGACCTGGTGCTCGAATCCGGCCGCGCCCTCGTGCTGGCCTTCAACAAGTGGGACCAGATCGACGACGACCGTCGCCGCTACCTCGAGCGTGAGATCGAGCAGGACCTGGCGCACGTTTCCTGGGCGCCGCGGGTGAACATCTCGGCCAAGACCGGCCGCCACATGGAGAAGCTCGTTCCGGCCCTCGAGACCGCTCTCGAAGCCTGGGACACCCGCATCGCCACCGGCAAGTTCAACGCGTTCCTCGCCGAGCTGGCCGCGTCGCACCCGCACCCCGTGCGCAGCGGCAAGCAGCCCCGCATCCTGTTCGGCACCCAGGCCTCCAGCCGCCCGCCGACCTTCGTCATCTTCACCACCGGGTTCCTCGACCCGGGCTACCGTCGCTACATCCAGCGCCGCCTGCGCGAGGTTTACGGCTTCGAGGGAAGCCCGATCAACATCAGCATGCGCGTGCGCGAGAAGCGCAAGCGCTAGCCGCTCCGCGCGTCACAAGGCCCCGTCCGGGAGATGTCTCATCTCCCGGACGGGGCCTTTTCGGTTGTCTGAGCCACCAGCTCCATCACGACCCGGCCTTTCCGCACCCGCGCCACGGGCCTGGGCGACAGCCGCTCACAGCCGCGCCGCCGCAACTCCGCGCCGCCGATTCCGACCCGCACCACGAAGCACGTGACCGGCCACACGGATGCGTCGTCAGGCTTCTGCCGTCTGCCCACGGTGACCACCTTCGCCCGTTGCAGCCGCGAATACGCCGGCTTCGGCTCGACCGCGCACCAACCGACCGGCTCTCCGTCAAGAAACGCGATGACGCCCGGCCCGGGCGCGCTGGCCTGCACCTGCTCCCGCAGCATCCCGGCGCACGCTTGCGCTGTAGCGTTCTGGAACTCCCGGTTCGGTAGCTTGAAGTACTGGCACCAGCATCGTGCCGCGTCGTCGCGGGTGGCGAACACCTGGCTCACGTCTTCCCGCAGCACGGATGCGGCGGCTTCGATCCTGATCTCGCTGTCTGCCGGCATGCGCTCACGCTCCGCCCGCGCCGTCGCTGTGCCACTGCATCGGTCGCCCGTGCTCGGTTCAGCACCGCGACTTTCCCTCCGCGGCCCAGACGGTGCGCGAGTGGTTCCCAGACGCGGTAAGATATTCAAGTTGTCTCCTGCTGATTCTGTTCGTTGGAATCGGTGCAGGAGCGGCGGGCTGTGGCGCAGCTTGGTAGCGCACTTGACTGGGGGTCAAGGGGTCGCAGGTTCAAATCCTGTCAGCCCGACCAAATGTCCCGGAAACTCAAGGGTTTCCGGGACATTTTTGGTTAAGAGATTTGATGTTCCCATCACTACCCCATCACTTTCAGCCCATTTTCGCCGTTTTGCCGGCCCTGTCGTTCGGGGCGCTGAGGTTGGTTTCGGTTCCTCCCGATCGTCCGGGATTCTCGTGCACACCTTCCGGGTATGAGCATTCACAACGAGAACCCGACCTCTTCCCCCACCGACGACTGGGGCCTGGAGCCCCTGATGGACGTCCACGAACTGGCCTCATACCTGGGCATCCCGATCTCCACCGTCTACGACTGGCGGGTGCACGGCAAGGGCCCGACCGCGTACCGGTTCGGCAAACACCTCAAGTTCGCCATCTCCGACGTGCGGGCCTGGATCGCCCAGCAGCGGGACCCCTCCTCCAGCCCTCCGAGGCGCCCCGATCGGCGGTGAGCTGAGATGCCCCGGCAACGGCTGACGATCGGCACCTTCGGCGACATCAGCACCCGCCAGATGCCGAACGGACGCTACGAGGCGCGAACCCGCTACCGCGACTGGGACGGCCACGCGCGCCTAGTGCAAGGCACCGGCGCCACCGCCAAGGCCGCCGAACGGGCATTGAAGGCCAAGCTTGCCGACCGGGACCTGTTCCAACCCGCCGACACGTCCCTCACCCCGGACAGCCTGTTCAGGGACCTGGTGACGTATTGGTTGGAGGACATCGACCTGGAGGACCGGATATCGAGGACCACCCGCAACTTGTACGAGCGCAACATGCGCACCCTCGTCTCACCCTCCTTTGATCACCTGGCGCTGCGGGAGATCGGTGTGGCCCGGTGTGACAAGTTCATCAAGCAACTCGCGAAGATCTCCTACAACCGCGCCAAACAGGCCCGGGTCGTGCTGCGGCTCGCCCTGGAGCTGGCGGTGCGGCACGAAGTCCTGCCGCGGAACCCAATGGACCACGTCGCCCGCCTCCACCGCGAGCCGCACGTCCCCGCCGCACTCATGGCGCCGGAGGTCAACGTAATCCGCGCCGCGATCGCCCAGTGGGAGAGCGCCGCCGACCACACTTCGGGCCCCAAGCCCGACGGCCAGCTCGGCGCGATGATCGAGGTGATGCTCGGCACCTCCGCCCGAATCGGCGAGGTTCTCGCCATCCGCCGCCGAGACGTCGACATCACCAGCCCCGTGCCGTCCATCCGCCTGGCCGGCACCATTGTCAGCCGCAAGGGGGAGCAGACCTTCCGGCAGGACCACCCCAAGACTGCCAAGTCCACCCGCGTTGTCGCCATCCCCACCTTCACCTCCGACGCGGTCCGCCGGCGGCTCGCCAAAGTCGGGAGCATGGGCCTGGATGACCTGCTGTTCCAGTCCCGGGACGGCACACCGCTGACCACGGCGAACGTGCGCCGACAACTCCGACAGGTACTCGAGGGCGCCGGCATCAACGGGGTTACCCCGCACATGTTCCGCCGCACCGTCGCGACCGCGGTCAACACCAACGCCAGCATCGAACTCGCCGCAGAACTGCTCGGCCACACCGACACCAGGGTCACGGTCATGCACTACATCCAACGCAGCGAACTGGTGAACCCGGCCACCGCCGCGCTCCTCGACCGGGCGTTCGCGAAAGATGACGACTGATCACGGTGCTGCCACGGTGGCAGCACCGCACCATCTGGGTTTTCGCTTCTTCAACCTGAATCTGTGGCCCGAGCGCCGCAGCTTTCCTGACCGTGCGTTCGCGATGGATGCTGACTTTTCAGGGTGCCGCCACGGTGGCGGCGCCGTGCCATCTGGGGTTTTGTAGTTCAGACGCAAATCTCACTTCGTCGTCCGCCAACGAGGTTTCGTGGGATTGCGCCTGTCCGCGGTGGTGCCGCAGCGGCCACACCGTGCCATCTGGAGTTTTACCGAAAGCCCGAGAATCAGGTCGTCGATGCAAACGTGCGGGCCTGCTCAGAACTACCTTCCATTTTGCGCCGACGATCGAGCGTTTGCAATCGTCCTATGCGGAAGGACATCCGCAACTTCACGCCAGTCATCCTGAGTGGCTGTCATTCTCGTTGGGCGCGCTCCCGTCTGCGCTCAACCTGCCCATCTCGTCTTGCTGTTCGGTCGTGAGGTCCGCCTCAACCGCGAGGATCAGCGCTTGCTCTGCCTCCGCGCCGAGCTGATGCTCGGCGAGCAGCGCCCTCGCGGCGGCCAGGTCGGGGGCCGCGTCCGCCCCCGTTCGCGCTCTGAGTTCCGCGCGGTAAAGCAGCGCCTCGAACACCTCGATGGGCGGCGCGTCGGGGTGTCGGGCAAGCCCGGCGTCGAGGACGGCGATCGCCTGGGCTTCGTCGCCGCGCGAGTCACCCTGCCGGGCGGCGACGTCGACCACCCGGAGGAGGCCGGAGCGCCGTTCTGCAGGGTCGTTCTCCGATGATCCGTGACGGTAGAAGCGGAGCCAGTTTCCCCCTACATCCACGACCGAGAACCCGGTCGCGGTGCCGGCCTTCCGCCGCGGGGGGAGCAGGCGTGGGATGCCCTTGATCGGGACCTGGCCGAATCGTTCTCGCAGTCCGGCCTTGAACGCCTCGTGGCGCTCACCGGGATCTGCGACGGTGATGATGGCGCTGGCGTACGAGGTCGCCGGGTCGAAGCCGTCCATGGCGAACAGGTGGATCGCAATGTCGTCCAGCTCCACCACCGCACAGGCATAGGGGCGTCGTTGCTCGAAGGTGACGGTGAAGCCGAGCGCGGTATAGAACACGAGTGCGTCGTCTAGATCTGCACAGGGCAGCACCGGGAATGTTCGTTCGCCGGTCATTCGATCGCCCCCAGGGCTTCGTAGCAGGGGATCGACTCGTCGAGCAGATTGAAGGGCGGGAAGGGGACTGGGAGTGGGCGTAGCATCACGAGTTCTCTGTGGGGTTGTGACGTTATCGGCAAAGGTGGCGGGAGCAGGAAGACCGCGATGAGCAGGGCCGGCAGATGAGCGCCAGAAGCGGCCCGTTTTCGGTCAGTTGGGCCTCACCGCCGGGCCGATACTGCCGAGGAGTTTGCGGAGATCAGGCGTCCCTAAAGCTGGCCAGTCCGCTCGACACTCTCAATACTGCGTCGGAAACCGAGCGTACGCAATCGACCCACCGCGAGGTGGAAGGACTAGCCTCTCGCCATGGACAGCAAGGAGATCGGCAAGAGCGAACTTCAGGATTCGGCCGTAGGCTCGGCCCAGGGTGACCCCGCTTTGGACACTGCCGGAAGCCATGACCGGCCGGGCCAGGCCCGCGAAAGCGGCCGTCGGCGACAAACCGGTCTTCGCCTACATCGCTAGCCTCCCGCAGCCGCAGCGCGGCATCGCCGAAGCAGTCGACGCTTTGGCGGCCAAGAGGCTGCCCAACCTCCAGCGCTCCGTGAAATGGGGCACGACGTACTATGGCGTCGGCGGCGGGTGATGCATGACCTGCGGCGGCTTTGCCGGCCACGTCAGGCTCATGTTCATCAATGGTGCGACGCTCGAACCGGTACTGCCGGTGACGCCGGTGGGGATGGGCAAGTCGACACGGGGTGTGGAGCTCGAGTCTGCGGGTGACCTCGACGAACGTCAGATCTCGACGTGGATGAAACAGGTCGCGTCCGTGCCAGGTGTCGGGGCAAGCAACGTTGAACTCGGGGCATTCCGCCGAGGCGAGCGGTCGCCGGGAAAGTCAGCTGTACCAGATCATGTCGACCAACGACCCTCCATCATGTACAGCTCAAGGTGAAGTAATTCGTGGCAAACGTGCGCTGGTGGCGTCTCCGACAGGCTGCAATGTCGCAAGGGCACGATAGTGCCCGCCAGAACTGATTGGACTCATTCAAAGTATCCAACCGCCCACCTTCTCGTTCAATGTCAGTGTGAACGAACAGAATGACTACATGAGCAAACACCACTCAGCCATTGGGCACTCACCCTCGTCGACCCTTACTGATCGCCTCAACGACGGGCGTCTTGAAGTCCCAACTGCCGTTTACGCCAACAGACTCGGACGAGAGATCGTGATCATCGGGGTGAAGCACTACGCGTCAAGTCAGTTCTGGACAAATCTTTCCGTTCAGCTCACTGCGCTTGATGGGAAGACGGCTATTCATTTCGAACAGCCAATTCGTGAGCTAGTGCCGCGGCGTCTTAGAGTCAAGTCCCGCGTCGGCAGGAGCCTCGACCGGTCTCAGCACAGGATTTGGACTGCAGCTGGCTGCGAGTTTCAATTCGACGCGCTGTCAATTGGCCCCAATTGGGAGAATCACGACGTCCCCGTCGCAAGAACGCTTTCTGCCATTCACATAGGACCGCTGATCATTGCAGCTGTCATGTCGTTGCTATTAAGCCTCAACCAGAACGTTGCCAGAGCTTACGGACGATCTCAGGTTAGGCAATTACACACGGATGCCGGAAAGAACTTTCCGATGTGGATGGTGATGAGGCCAAGCGTGATTCTCCGAGAACGGAACTCGGTTGCTGCGCGCGCCGCGCTCGCCGCTAGCAATGATGTAGTGATGATCTGGGGCCACGCGCATCTTCCGGGAATCGGGAAACTGTTGGAACGCGGCGGATTTGTCTTGACGCGTGTCAACTGGAATCAAGTATTCGCCGCGTAGCTCCGTCAGGACGCTTAGCCGTCAGTCTCTAACGTGCTCGGCTGGATGCGATCATCCGCAATCCGCGGCCCGCCACATCGGATCATTTTGAGATTCTTCGGCGGGCTAGGGGCACCATCGCCCAACGTGACTCCGTGGCCAAAACGGCGGTAAGTTAAACACCAGACGTAGTCCGACGGGCTAGGCCTGGGTATGCGGTTGGAAGTTCGACTCTTCCGTGGGCCGCTGTAGTTGCTTTTCTTGTTTGCTGCTTCTCATTTCTTGCCCCAATTGTTTCGAGACTCAAGAACTCGAATCCGCAGAGAAATAACGGAACGGCTCAGAAGGGAGCATTCATGAAATCTGTCGTGGGCGCTATCGCGCTTGCTCTTACCAATGTGGGCTACAGCGTCTCAGGCACGGTGCTCTATGAGCTGGCCACCCAGACCTAGCCTTTCGGAAACGTCCGCCCGCTCGGCGGGCAACCTTGCCGACAGCCGTGGAAGGCAAGGGTCAGGTCGCCTCTACCAAGTATCCCGGCGGAGTCGTCCTCTCCGAAACCTTCAGATCTTGGCGATGCACTTTCAGCGTTTGGGCTACGTGCCCGGTCGCATCGGACACTAGCACTTGGACATTTCGTGGAAGCCGTCCACAGATCGCGGCGAATTTCGCGAGATTCTTCTCGTCGTAGCACCACAACACGTTGTCTACGACAAGCAAGAAGGGTGAAGCCGGACGCTGGCGCGCAGCAATTCTGAGAAATGCGAGAGTGAGATCAAGATGAACTGACATCTGCTCGCTCGAGGAAAGCTGTTCGAGCCGGAAAAACTGCCCGGGCGTGTGCTTGAGGCAACGCACATCCCATTGACCGTCTCTGAGCCGAATCTCATCAACCATCACGTTGTCTTCATCCCTCAGCTGCTCAACCATTTTTTCGGTGAGCATCGGATCTTTGGAGACGAGTATCTCTCGAGGGTGAGGCCCAACGAAACCTTCTCGCGAAAACCAACCTCTGTCGGCCGCCGGGATTCCACGCACGAGCGAGCTTCGGTCGACGAGTACCACTTCATAGAAACCTGCGATCGAGTTGGTCGAGATCTGACCGTCCCAGTATTTGACTCGACCCGATTCGAAACATATTCGAGTTTGAGGACGATAGCCGGGTGAGTAGCCAATCGACAATTTAAGCTGATTTGAGCCCAGATGGGAGAGTGCTTCAGTGGGAAACTCTGGTGCGTGCGCGAGGGACCGACAAATGAGACTGAGGACTTGATCGTGGTTGGCGTAGAGAACGGTGAAATCAAATATCTCCAGGTGAATGTCTTTGAACTCGAAGATCTGGGTACCCGGCTCGCTTCCCTCAATCCAAATGAAGTCGATCGACGGAGGCGCTTCGAAGCTCGACCCTTGTGCCAAAGAAGCGGCCATCTCGGCCTGAACGCGCCACTTGAGTAACAGCTGGGGCGGGTAGTCCTCACCATTGTTCTTGTCGATTAGCGTGCCGTGCGTCTCGCACATCCATACGGCGTTTTCGAGACTCTCCAGGCCGATCTGTCCTGGCGGCAGAGTCGATCTGGGACCACCCGCTCCTGCCGGAAAGATATGACACGCCCACCCATTCTGGGTAGCGCGCTGCGACGAACTCGCGCTCGGACCGGATGTGCTTGCTTCACACCCTCGAAAGCTGCAACGGTGCCCGGCGCGTGCGGCGACTGTCTGGCGAGTGTTGGTGCTGAAGCCATTTTGCCGTGCGGTCATTCACTAATGATGCTTCAAAAAAACCTTTGCAAGAACTAGAACGTTGGACCTTGGCTGTATGAGGGTACGTACCGGCCGGCCGGCCGCAAGAGGCCGGCAGCGTGATCGCCCTGATTGGGGGGGCGTCTCGCTGCAGTAGATACCAGTCCGACGCCGATAACCTCAGCTTAAGAAACTCGTAGTGGCTTGCCTCTGCTTTGGCCGGCCGACTTTGGAGTCGGAGCTAAGGACAAGGTATGAACAATTCGGATGAACGTGCCCGCGGTACGGCCTGGCGCATTTGGGACCTGCACGTTCACACGCCGGCATCGCTTGTTCAAAAATACGGCGGCGACACGGATACTGTTTGGGCGAGATTCATTGACGAACTCGAAGCGTTGCCATCGGACATAAGTGTCATTGGCATCAACGACTACTGGTTTCTCGACGGCTATCGGCGTGTTCTTAAAGCTCGCCAGGCAGGCAGATTGCGGAACCTTGAAGCAATCTTTCCGGTAATAGAGATGCGACTCGACCAGTTCGGGGGAACGGACGGGAAGTTATCGCGTGTGAATCTTCATGTGATTTTTGACCCTGACATCGACCCAGATGTGATCCAGGCGCAGTTCCTCGGTGCCCTCCAACCAAGAGTGAAACTGGCGCCAGGACACGACGCGCTCGGATGGCAAGGGGTCATCACGCAAGAATCCCTCGCTGACTTCGGGTTTCGCATTAAGCAGTCAGTTCCTGCGGAACAGCTGAAGAACTTTGGCACAGATATGCAGGAGGGTTTCAACAATCTAAATGTCTCCTTGAGTGATGTCCAAGAAGCCCTCAGCAGTCAGTATTTCAAAGGCAAAGCGCTCATCGGGCTGGGAAAGACGGAGTGGGCGAACATCAAGTGGAACGAGCAGTCGATTGCTGCGAAAAAGCATGTCATCAACTCTGCAGATTTCATCTTCACCGCGTTCGCGGACGCCTCCCGTTGGAGGGCCGACGTCGAAACCCTACGCTCGAATAATGTGAACCATCGCTTGCTCGATTGCAGCGATGCGCATTACTTCTCAGCCTCCGACCAGCAGATGAGGCTCGGCGCTTGTCAAACATGGCTAAATACGACCCCGACTCTCGCTGGACTCTCCTACGCGCTCGCTGAATTCGAACGAAGAGCATATGTCGGGCTGGAACCGCCAGCCCTCGCTCGCATCCGAATGAATCCCGAGCACTTCATTTCGAAGATTGCCGTGAAATCTGACAAGACTGAGCACACGCTATTTGACCACGACATATCGCTAAATACAGGGTTCGTGGCTGTGGTCGGCAACAAGGGGCAAGGCAAGTCAGCACTGCTCGACTGCATCGCGCTCGCAGGAAACTCCTCACGCAATAGAGAGTTCGCGTTCCTAACCCCCACCCGGTTCCTTAGTCCGTCAAACAAGAAGATCGCGAAGAACTACTACTCCGAACTCGAATGGAAAACCGGGACCACCCGCCGTGTTCAGCTCAATGACGAACACGACAGGTCCGCTCCGATTTCAGTCGAATACCTGCCGCAAGCTTTCGTCGAGCGTGTGTGCAGCATCGATCCGATCACTGGCGACGCGATCGAGTTTGAGCGCGAGCTTCGGACTGTATTGTTCACCCACATTAGTGAAGAGGAACGTGCAGGCGAGAAGACGTTCGACGCACTCCTCCTGCAGAAGACGCGGGCTACACAAGGCGAAGTAGAACGACTCCGTGACGAGCTCCGCGCAGCTTCATCGGGTTATGCGACCCTCGCTGAGTTCCGTGCCGAAAATCTGCTCACGGAAGTCGACGGGCGCCTCAACTTGAAGGAAGCCGAAGTCTATGCCGCCAGAACCGCCCTCAAATTGGAGGGAGAAGGACTGGCCGCGATTGATTCGTCGAGCCAAGACAACGGAGAATTGACCGCCCTGAAACAACGCTCAGGCGACATCGAGGCGTTGCGTGACAGGCTCCAACGAGAGAGAGCAGCAAACGAGCAGGTGCAGGCGCAGTTGCGCCAAAGTTTCTCTGCGATGGACGCAATCTCGGCGCGAGCGGAAGCGCTTCGAGCCGACACAGTGACTCTTAACACAGAGGCAGAACTTCTGATGGGCGGCGTCGGCAATCCATATGTCGCGCTGACGATTAACCGAACTCGCTACGAGGACTCGCGCAGCGAAATGGAGGAAAACCTTCGCGCTGCCAAGTCAGAGCACGACGTTCTCACCACTCAAGTCGCCTCGAATGACGAACAGCGGCTAGAAAACGCTGCTGCGCTCGCGGCGGCAGACAGCGCCCGCGAACGCGCACGTCAACGCGTATTGCAAGCAGGAGAGCGCGTCGCCATTTTGGTAGGGAACGAGAACGAAGATGGAACGCTCGACGGGCTCACATCCCTTCGGGAACGCATACGGAAAGCTCCACAACTGTTGGATGATCTGCGGGAACAAATCCTTCTGCAGGCAAGTCGAATCCACAACGCGCTCAAGGCTCAGCTTGACACTGTCGCGAGCTTGTATGAACCAGCCTCCCGTTTCATCGCTGACGCTGATGTGGTCAAGAACGCTGGCCTGCAGTTCAACGCCGAGCTTCGGATGCTCCCCGCCTGGCAGAGCGTGTCGGCCTCACTTGACGGTCGGCGAAGTGGAGATCTGCCAGATTGGCTCAACGGACTACCTCATCGGATAGAAGACACGAGTTGGGCACAGCTTGCCGAGCAGCTATCGGAGGCGCTTGTCCGACTGGAACACGAACGCGGCGACATCCAGGCCGACTTCAGGAATCCCGCAAACGCCTTGCGAATCAACTCGACCCTGGAAGATTTTCTTGCTGAAGTATTCGGTCTGTCATGGCTCGAGGTCCGCTTTGGACTTACAGGTGATGGCTTGCCGCTTGCGCAGCTGTCCCCCGGGCAGCGGGGTTTAGTGCTTGCTCTCTTCTATCTAGTAGTGGATCGCCGCACCACTCCGCTTCTTCTCGATCAGCCCGAGGAAAATTTGGATAACGCCACGATCGCCTCAAAGCTCGTGCCTGCGATTCACGAGGCTGCAGGAAGGCGGCAGACAATTGTGGTCACACACAACGCTAATTTGGCCATTGTCGGCGATGCCGATCAAATTATCCACTGTGAACTCGCTGGAAGTAACTTCACAGTCAGTAGCGGCAGCATCGCCGAGCTCGATGTAGCACAGCTGGCACTCAACGTGCTTGAAGGTACCAAGATCGCTTTCGATAATCGTCGACACAAGTATGAGGCGTTCCCGGAGCTCGTGTAGTAATTGCATTGCCGTTACCGTCGAGCTCTGTATCGAGTCGAGGAAGACCTTACAACTTGCTTGACCTTCCGTTACAACTCCCAGACGGTGCGCATCGGCGGGGAATTCATAACTATCGAAAAGGAAACTTGAGCCACGCATGCCATCAGTACCTGTCACATCCGACATCAAGATCTCTCTGGCGAAAACCTTCGACGAGGCGGTCTGGCAAACGGTAGACGAGCGAACTCTTGTCGTAGTCCCAGACACCAGCGGATGGAACGACTTCTCCAAGAACTTCCGTGCGCAACTACACTTCGCGGGCTTCATCGAGTCCTATTCCCCCATAAATATGCGCCTCATGTTCGGGAGCGCGGAGGACACCTCCTTCGCGATGGCCTCCGTTATGGGGAAGCGAGCTCATGTGGGGTTGAGGTTTGTTGAAGGCCCTTTTATATCCGTGCTCGCCGACACAGGCAGTTATCGCATCATCGTGGAGCGGCTGGGCTTTGCTGACGCTTTCGCGTCGCTACGGCGGATGCACGATGCTGTCGTCACGCGGCTCGAGGACGCCGATCACCAGACTCTTGAATTGGCCAAGAGCATGGACTTTGTTCAAAGTGTTCTCCGCGAAGACGCGACTTGGGACGCGATCCGTCAGGGTGGCAGGTACCTGACTCCGGGCAGCGCGCCAGACGTCGATGACGCGGCGCACTCCTTTCAGTTTGAGGTGCAATTGCAGGGGATGAGCGGTAGACACGCGCTGGATGCCGACTTTGGCGAGGATTTTCCGCTGTCTAGGCGGACCCTGGTGCTCGTTGGCGAGAATGGTGTAGGCAAGACGCGGATCTTCAGGGCGCTCATTGACGGGGTTCAGAGAGATTCGGAATGGGATCTGCCATCGCAACAGGAACCACCCATTTTCAATCCGCGGCCGAAGTTCTCAAGGCTAATCGTCTTTTCCTCAGCGGCTTCCGATCCCTATCCATCACAGGTACCGCCCTGGCGTGGTCTTGACTACCGTTTCCACAGGATGATCGGACATGCGCGGGGGGGCCCGGATGACCTCGCGGAATCTCTGCTCGATTGCATGCGTTCGGGGGGCGAGTACACGGGACTCTCCGGTGCCGACAGAATGCAGCTCTTGGATTCCGTACTCAAGCCACTTGGTTTCAAAGACACCCTCTACGTCGAAGTCAGCGCTGCCGGCGAGGAGCCAGATCTACTTCCAGAGCCGATTCGCGTGGGCGATCGCCTTTACGTGTCCTTCTTCGGAATGCGCGGTGAGCAGCGGCGTCTGCACCTTCAAGCGAGAATGGTCCCCAACGCCGCACCTAGGGTACTTATCGCAAGACAACAAGCACGCGACCTCAGTAGCGGCGAACAGGCGCTGCTGCGGTTCGCAACCCAGGCAATTGGATCTCTGCGCTCAGGAACCATGTTCTTGTTTGATGAACCAGAAACACACCTTCATCCTCGCTATGTGTCAATCTTTATGTCCATGCTCGATCAACTGCTCGAGATGTCTGGCTCCGTTGCCTTGATCGCCACGCACTCCGCGTATGTCGTCCGCGAGGTGCCAGCCCGTCGAGTCCGCATCGTGCGGATGGACCTAGAGGGCGGGATAGTTTTTGAACCGCCGGGTATGCAAACTTTCGGTGCCAGCATCGACACGATTTCGCAGTTTGTTTTCGGTGATATTGAACTTAAGCACCGATTTCAGAAAGTTCTCGATGATTGGCTCGCAGAAACACCTCGCGCCACACTGGACCAGTTCCGTGCGAGATTCCGCGAGGACTTGAACGCCGAGACACTCTCTTATATCGCTCAGGTCTTTGCAGATAGGCAGCCACGGTGAGGTATTTGCCGATGCCCGCAGACGCCGGCGACGCAGTAATCGCTAGCCAGTGCAAGAGAAGCGGGTGGGATATTTACCGTGACCGATGGCTGGCCGCAACCGCCGGCTACCGGACGGCCTGTGGAAATCCTTGGCTTGTGACTCCAGCGGCATTCACTGCCGCAGAAAAGGACGCCTTACATAGGCTTTATGACACTCGCCGCAGAGGCGGACCGATTAGCCGAATAAGGAGGCCAGCCGGCGGATTTCGATCCTGCCCCATGTGTGGATCATCTGGCGGGAGGTCGCTGGACCATGCGCTCCCGAGGGGACAGTTCCCCGAGTTCTCGATCGTGCGAGAAAACCTGGTTCCCGCTTGCACAATCTGCAACAGCGACGTGAAGGGACGAGATTTCCGCGGAAAGGCCGCTCCCGAACGCCTTATTCACCCTTACTACGATGAATGGGCGTCGGAAGAGATATGGAGGGTAGAGTTCGGTACTGATCTGGCCGCCGTCGTCTTTCGGGCCGTGCCGAGCGAATCTGTGGCAGCGTTTCGACTGCCGACGGTCGTTTACCACCTTTCGAAAGTTCTCGGCGCGGAGTGGGAAGAGAACAGCCGGCGTTACTGGGCGTCGCTCCCTGCGCAGATTGGGAACCGTGTGGGCACTCGTCCCACGCTGGCGGAAACGCGGGCTGAACTTGAGCTGCGGCTCCGCGACGAAACGTTAGAGAAGGGTGTCAATGGCTGGTGCCCGGCGTTCTTGCGCGGGGCGCTCTATGACGCTCGTGTTCCGAAATACCTGACCGACCAAGTGGGACTGTTGCCGATCTAAGGCTCCGGTGTCTATGAGTACGTCGGCGCTTTTGCATGCGCAGTGTGCTGCTAAGTCCATTGATCGAGATGGTCGCGTAGACACTAGGGCAGGTGAGATCGCCGACGTCTTGCGGTCGAAGCGAAGTGTCGAAGATCACAGTGAGCATCGAGTACAGGTTCTCCCCGCATTTGAGTGCGCAATGGCTGGATCGCGCGTCGCTTACCCGAAAGGGGACCACCTGATCGCTGACACCGGTGCCCATAAAAGGGTGTCCCAATCGGTGGCCTCAATCCCCGCATTTAAATTGCCACGCCTCTTGCAGATCGAGGCGGCACACCTCCTAAGAGATAGGGGAGGTGCGCCGGTGACGGTGTCGATGCGGGTGATGAGCGCCGGTGACGGCTACAAGTACCTGCTGCGCACCGTCGCTGCCGGCGACGGACACCGGTCGCCATCCACGCCGTTGACTCGCTACTACAATGCGAAGGGCACGCCGCCCGGTCGATGGGTGGGAAGCGGTCTACCGGGGCTCGGTTCGGGTCGCATCCTTGAAGGCGCCGAGGTCACAGAAGCCCAGCTGCAAAGACTGATCGGGCTGGGGCGAGACCCGGTCGATGGGGTACCGCTCGGTCGCGCCTATCCCGAGTACAAGAAGCCAGCTGATCCTGCGCCGCCTGGCAGCGCTCAGGAGACTGGTTCCCGGCGGCGTGCGGTGGCCGGGTATGACTTCACGTTCTCGATTCCGAAGTCGGCGAGCATCCTCTGGGGCGTGGCAGATGCAGCCACGCAGTCGCGGATCGTGCAGGCGCATCATGCGGCGGTTTCCGAGGTCGTGGCGTACATGGAGCGCGAGGTCGCGGCGACGCGAACAGGAACCACCGCGTACGACGGAGCCGTCGCGCAAGTTGATGTCACGGGCCTGATCTCCACCGCGTTCGACCACTTCGACAGCCGGGCCGGCGACCCGCACCTGCACACGCATGTGGTAATCAGTAACAAGGTGCAAACGGTGCTCGACGGCAAGTGGCGCTCGCTCGACGGCCGACCGATGCACGCCGCCGTAGTCGCGCTCTCCGAACTACACGAGTCCTTGTTCGCGGACGCCTTGACCCGGTCACTGGGCGTGCGGTGGGAGATGCGGGAGCGGGGGAGGGACCGCCACCCCGCCTTGTCGATCAGTGCAGTGCCTGAGCCACTCGTCGCGGAGTTCTCGTCGCGGTCGCGGCACATCGATACCGCGACCGACACGCTGATCGATGCCTACCTGGTCAGACACGGCCGCCGTCCCGGCCCGGTGTCCATCATGAAGCTCCGCGCCCAGGCGACCCTTGCCACGCGGCCCGCGAAAGAGGTGCGCTCGCTTGCCGAACTCACCGCGGCGTGGCGCGAACGAGCGGAGCGAGTGCTCGGCGAGGATGCGATGACGTGGGCGTCCGCGGCAGTCAGACCCTCTCTGGCACCCATGTTGTGTGCCGAGGACGTGCCGCAGGAGGCGATCGATGAGCTCGGGTCGAGAGTGATGACGGCGGTGAGCGAGAAGCGGGCGACCTGGCGGCATTGGAATCTCGCCGCCGAGGCAGCGCGCCAGCTGGCGCAGCAGCGATTCGTCTCGGCGTCTGATCGCGAAGCCTTCATCGGCCTTGTCGTGGATGCCGCCGAGCGGGCCTCGTTGCGGATCACTCCACCCGAGCTCGCGCCGAGCCCTACTTCGTTCCTGCGAGCGGATGGCACGTCTGTCTTCCGACCGAAGCACGCCACCCTCTTCACCTCGACGGAACTACTCGACGCGGAGTCTCGGCTGCTGGAGCGCGCCGAGGACACGACCGGTCCCCGAGTTGCTCCGGCCACGTTTCGCGCAATGTCGCGCACCCGCCTGCCGGGTGGTGTCGTGCTTGCTGAGGACCAGGTCGCGGCGCTCACCGCGATCGCCGGCTCGGGGCGAGTTGTTGACGTCCTGGTGGGTCCAGCCGGTGCAGGTAAGACGACCGCAATGAACGCGCTTCGGCGGGCGTGGGAGGCAGCGCACCATGCGGGGTCGGTGGTGGGACTCGCGCCCTCGGCCGCCGCCGCACAAGTGCTGGCAGAAGATCTCGGCATCCCAACGGAGAACCTGGCGAAGTGGTGGCAGAACCATCTCGATCACGGAGAGACCTTCCACGCCGGCCAGCTCGTCATCGTCGACGAGGCCACTTTGGCGGGCACGCTGTCCTTGGACCGGATCAGCGCGCTTGCCGCGAGCGCCGGTGCCAAGGTTCTGCTGGTCGGCGACTACGCGCAGCTGCACTCAGTGGACGCCGGAGGCGCATTCTCATTGCTGGTCCACAGCCGGGTGGATGCTCCCGAGCTCATCGACGTGCACCGCTTCACCCACGAGTGGGAGAAGACTGCCTCCCTTGGGTTGCGCCGGGGCAACCTCGACTCGGTCGACCAATACATCGGACACGGCAGAGTAAGTGGCGGTGACACCGAGTCGATGACGGATGCCGCCTATGTGGCCTGGCGCGCGGACACTCGAGCAGGCGGAGTGACCGTCCTGATCAGCGATTCGAACGAGGCGGTCGCAGTGCTAAACGCGCGTGCCCGCACAGAACTCATCCTCGCTGGGCACATCGACGCAGTCCGAGAAGTCGTACTCCACGACGGGAACCGTGCGGCTGTTGGCGACACGGTGATCACCCGCCGAAACGACCGTCAGCTGCGCTCCTCCCGAACCTGGGTGCGCAACGGGGACCGGTGGACCGTGACAGGGGTGCACCGGAACGGCTCGGTCAACGTCCGCCGGCAGGGCCACCGATGGGGGAGCGCAGTGCGGCTTCCCGCGGATTACGTCAAGCGCCACCTGGAACTCGGCTACGCTGTCACCTCGCACCGTGCGCAAGGCATCACGACTGACACCGCTCACGTCGTCGTGACCACGGGCATGACACGCGAGAACCTCTACGTCGCAATGACGCGAGGCCGTGAAGCTAACACAGCCTTCGTTGCCGTCGACCGACCCGATGTTGCCCACGCGGGTCCGCGCACTGGCGCCGGCGGAGACGTGCCAGCGCGGAGCGTCTTGTGCGGGGTGCTGCAGCATGTAGGTGCCGAACTGTCAGCGCACGAGACGATCGTTACGCAGCAGGACACATTGGGTTCCGTTGCGCAACTCGCGGCAGAGTACGAGACCCTCGCGGCGGCCGCCCAACACGACAGATGGGTGGCACTGGTGCGCGGTATCGGGCTCTCTCCCATAGAGGCCGAGGAGGCCATCAACTCTTCTGCGTTCGGGGTTCTGACGGCGGAACTCCGGCGAGCCGAAGCCCACCACCTTGACGTAGAGAGCCTGCTTACTCGCACGGTTGCAGCACGCGGGTGGGAGGGTGCCGAGAATGTGGCAGCAGTTCTGTGCTCCCGGATAACGACCGCGGTCGCGCGTGACGCCCGCGCGACTCGGGCGCGCAGGACGCCGCGACTTATCGCGGGACTCATCCCGAAGGCAATCGGACCGATGACCGTTGAGATGCGCCGGGCTCTCGATGAGCGCAGCCAACTGATCGAGTCGCGAGCGAACGCCGTACTTGACGAGGCCCTGTCTGGGGGCGCCAGGTGGACTCGGTCGCTCGGGGCCTTCTCCAAAGGACAGAAAACAACCAGTTGGAGACAGCAGGCGCGCACGGTAGCGGCATACCGAGACCGCTACGCAATAGTCGGCACTAGAGCCCTTGGAGCCGTCCCGCAGACAGAAACCCAACGACGCGATGCCGCTCACGCTCGTGGCGCGCTTGATGCCGTCAATCGGATCGCGGAGGAACAGGATGTCTTTGCTACATCTCGCCCGGCTAGCGTGACGGGTCCTCCACCTGCCCGCGTCCGCATGTGAAACCCAGTGTCTGCACTACCGTGCGATTTGAAATCACTACTGGAGTAAAGATCAGTAGAGGGCCATCACGAAGGCTCTGGAAACAAAAACCTTCATCTCGTTTATCAGATCCTTGAGACCGTCCAGGCATGGGCGAGTTGTGGACCTGAGTTGGAAGCAATCTGGTGCTCCCTCGCTAATGTTCTCAAACTGGACGGTGTCAAGGCCGAGGTCGAGGCAGACCTTCGTCGTCGTGTCGTCTGACAAGTCGACCGTCCACCCCGAACGCCCGAGGCCGTCGCCGGTCTCCACCTCGGTCGTAATGGGAGGGCCTTTCGTTGCCAATTTTCGTGGACTGGCAGACGTCCCGGTGCTGAACATTCAGGACGCTCGCTTCGACCGCAAGAGTGCCGTGTTATTTGCTGCGGCCTCCACGAGGTTTGCGAGGTGAGATGCAGAGGCTGAACGCTCAAGAAGAGGCCGAGGTCGCCGAACCTGTATGTTTACGCTCAGGGGAGATCGCGAACGGCTGATGGCAGGTGATTTCCTGAAACTTGACAGGCTTGGGGGCTATGCGTGGTTGCGTACGGATATTTGGCGTATCTGATTCGGATCGCTCCGCCGAACCGACCTCGATACCTTCAGCGGCTGAGCGAATTTGGCCCCGACCAGTTAGACCTCCTGACCGAGGTAGATCGCGAACTGAAGATGCTCGGGGACGCGTTCTATAGGAACGACGGGATGGCTGAAGGGTACCGTCTGAAGTCTCACAATCGTCGCGGTCGTAGCATAAGCCTGAAGATGCGTCGCGGCCCCGTGGGCAACCCGGGGGAGATGCTGGATGTAGAGAGTCTCGAATCAGTGGAGGCGGGCAGAACAAAGGCCCTCTTGAGCGAGTTCCGCGCTTCCTTCTACATCCCTCGCGACAGTTACTACGGATTCCTCTTCGTGGAGCGTATC
The DNA here is from genome assembly GCF_004402765.1 of Cryobacterium sp. TMT2-17-1. Classification (NCBI taxonomy): domain Bacteria; kingdom Bacillati; phylum Actinomycetota; class Actinomycetes; order Micrococcales; family Microbacteriaceae; genus Cryobacterium; species Cryobacterium sp. TMT2-17-1. The sequence goes on along the minus strand of NZ_SOGC01000041.1, from coordinate 63,880 downwards.
GGTGGCCGGCATCTCAAAGACTTGTTGTATCACCTGATAGCGAAGAAGATCGGTTTACGCACCTCGATGGGCGTCCGGATGGAGGGCTTCGCGCTGACAGACGACTGGCGCAAGGAACTCGCCGGCAAGCAGGTTCTCAGAGTTACCGAGGTGCTTGCTCCTTCAGATTCGGCTCACGACCCGTCCACGGTGGAGGACCTCACCGTGCGTGTGTCAGTAGAGGGAGCCGGGCTCACTACGCGGGACGGCGACCTAAAGGAGCGCATCTTTGAGTTGCTGGAACGTAAGCAAGAAGAGCTTCGCCAGCTCGTCCGGATAGCACCGCTCGAAGCTCGACGCAAAGTAATTGGAGAGACGCACCGCAGGGACGGGACCGTCATTCGCGAACTGAAGAAGGCGCCGCGGGACGCATTCACCGTCGCCGACGAAGAAGAGTGGCGCAAATTGGTCGACGAGATAGAAGTACTGCATCACGGTCCGTCGAGCGCCGATCTCGAAGCCGATTTGCAGGCGGTACTTCCGGTTGACCGCGATGAGTAAGTGAGTCAGAGGGTAGAAGTATCCTTTGGGCAAGACCGTCCGGAGAAGACCTTTGTAGTCGCAGGAGATCGGGTGCCCCAGTTGGTCTACGAGTTTGCGGGTCGACTCACCGACACGCCGATTCGGCAGGCATGGGACGCTACGTCAGCTCAGTTTCTTCGGGGGCTGGGGGTCACGCTTCCAAATCAGTGGCCGTTACAGAAGTGACGCGAGCAGTGCGAGTTCGGGGAGGATGAGGGTGACCGTAATGCCGATGATCCCACGCCAGTTAAGGACGGTTCTTCGTGACTACCGTGATGCCTGGACGTCTGCCTCAGGGGATGCCGCTAAACAAGCTCGCCGACGAGTCGGAACTCGTCTCTACGGCGTCCCGACTGTCGCTAGTCTTCCGTTCCTTTTCTGGCACCTGCACATTCCCAGCTTCACCCCTTACCTCACAGCGCTCTCCGTATTCACGGCGCTATTGTTCGGCCTTCTCTTTCTTGTATTCAACTTCGCCGTTACCGTGCGGAAAGACGGAAAGGCGTTCAGTAACGCCCACGGCCTTCTGGAAGTCATCTCCGACTTGCGCGCCACCATTACTTACACAATATTCGTGGCTGTTGCGCTCGTTGTGGTTCTGGCCGTCGCTGCCGGAGCTGTCGCACCGAGCACCCAACCGGCGCCAGCTTTGCTTGTCGGTTTGACCTGGCTGTGGACTGCGCCCGTAGTCTGGCTCGCGGTTCATCTTGCGCTGAACATCTTTAAGATCCTCGAGCGCTTTAGAACGGCGTTCAACCTCATCTCTCGTTAGTGATATCGGTCGGTCGGATTGAGCCGGCATCCGATACGCTTCGGCCATGACATCTGATCCAATCACGGACGAACTTTCTTCGATCAACGACCTTCTTGAGACCGCGAACGCTGCTCTGAGTGCGGTGTACCGGCGCTATGGTGTTCCCGAGGGCAACGTCCTGATGATCGCCGCCGACGATCTGGAGGCCTTTGCGGCGGTAGAGCGAATGCGATCGGCTAACGCGCAGCTCAGCGCATTCCTTGACCGTCTTCCCGGGTGATGGGCGTCGATTTAGACTCCTCCGCAGTCGGTGGTGCCAGCGACATCGAGTGAGGGCCCTGGGTAGAGGAATGGCTCAGCATCGGCCGTTTCTCCAGCCATCTCGCGGACGCCGGCGGCGGATCTCGCTCACGAGCACCTGAGCCCTATGAATGGAACGTAGAAGTTGAGCGCGGCATAAACCGCCATCCGTTCGTTCTGCGCTGTGCTCACGAGTCCCCATTCTCCACTCGAGTGTCGCCCTGATTACTACGACGCTAGAAGATCACGACGCCACACAGATTGGACCTCGACGCAGAACATGCTCACCGTCGCTGCCGGATGACGCTAGGTTGAGCGATGGGGGACCCATGACGCTGTTAGACGCACTCAACGATGTTGCTGCCGGAACACCGGAGCAGACACGGTCGTTCTTCCACGTCATCGGGGAACGGACCATTCCTGACACTCGCGTCAACTACCGAGTCCATTGGCTGACGTTAGACGGAAATGGCCGCGACCGTACCGCTGCACTGGCGCAGCACCTGTACTACAAGATCGCGGACTATTGCACCCCGCCCACCCGAATTCGTGAGGCCCGTGTGCGCGACGAGCGCGAGGGCGGCAACGTGCAGATGATGATGTTGCAGGAGGAAGCTCGCCGTCTGTTTATTGATTCGGACACGTCCGGGGAGGGCGGAGAGCTCTTGCTCTATTTCCTCCTTGAAGCTGAGCTGAACCTCCCGCAGGTGCTTTGCAAGATGCCTTTGAAAACCAACTCGAAGATGCCCATTCATGGTGTAGATGGCGTGCACGCGGGGATTCGCGAAGGCGGTGGCCTGGCGGTTTACTGGGGTGAGTCCAAGCTCTACACGGATGTGCAGTCGGCGATGACTGAGTGCTTTTCGAGCATCGCCCCGTTCCTTCTCGACGACGGGACGGGACCGGCGCACCGTGACCTCGTGCTCGTGCTCGTGCGTGAGGGTTTGGACACCGGAGATCGCGAGCTTTCGTTGAGGTTGGTGCAGTACTTCACCGATGACGCTCCTGAGCGGTCGAAACTCGAGGTTCGGGGCGCATGTCTCGTGGGATTCACCCACGAAGCTCATGGACACCCCTTCGAGGAGGACGAAGTGACGATGCTCGCAAACGTCCAGGAGCGTATCGAAGCTTGGTCTAAGAGTGTGGGTTCCCGAGTGTTGAAGCGCGAGGTTGAAGATTTCGAGATCGAGTTCTTCTGCATGCCGTTACCTTCCGTTGCCAATTTGCGAACTGCATTCAATAACCTTTTGGGGCACAAATGAACGACGACGAGTACTGGGCCGAGGTAGCCAGCCTCGCCGCGTTCTCTTCAGGCGTCCGGGTATCGACGCTCAAATCCACTCGCGACTTCTTTGCCAACGTTCGACCGAACGAAGCAACGCCCACCATCGATTGGGACCGCCACCTGCTGGCTGCCAGTCTCGTTACCCTTCACGCGCCGGAAACGGTCCAGTCGGGCGCTCTCCGGATTGTGCAGGGATGCATCCAGGATGTTGATGCATCTGCGCAACAGAAAGAGGCCGCAGAGTACCTCTTGCGGCGCCTCGGCAATGGCCGCGCCGCCGAGCTCGCTCACAAGAAGGGGCTCACGCCGGCCGACGATGGAGTGGTTGCGAGCCCGCTTTCGCTTGATCTCATTCGGCGAACTCTCGAGCTCAGCGTCGACGGGGGAGACCACCGTGTTCCGGTGAATTACTTCCAGCGACAGTTCTGGAGCTCAGCTGAGGAATCGCGTTGGACAAGTGTTTCGGCACCGACCTCCGCCGGAAAGTCGCACATTGTCAGATTGTGGCTGGCCACACAGATTGCGTCTCACGCCAGCTACAGGGCTGTATATCTGGTTCCTACTCGGGCGCTGATTGAAGAGGTCAGCCGAGAGCTGGAGACTGCGCTGGGGGACCGGGCAACGGTCACGACGATGCCCTGGGATACGAGGGTCGATGAGAAGCCCCACGAGATGTTCGTTCTGACCCAAGAACGATTGCACATCCTTCTACGCAAACGGCCGGAGATGACGTTCGACACCATCTTCGTAGATGAAGCGCAGAAGCTGAACGACGGATCACGCGGCGTGCTTCTCCAGCGCACCTTGGACGAAGCGGCTCGCCGCGGTGAGCCGAAGATCATCTTCGCCAGCCCGCTGACTTCGAACCCAGAGCTCCTAATCGAAGGTGCCCCGGGAACTTCGAAGGCTCTCATCAGCGAGACGGTAACGGTCAATCAAACGCTGATTCATGTCAATCAGCGACCGAAGAAAACGAAGCTGTGGGACATGGTCGCGCTCGTAAGCGGCGAACGAATTTCTATCGGCGAGTTCGACTTGCCTGCGCGACCGGTTCCCGAGAGCAAGAGGCTTTCGCTTGTTGCCGTAGCGCTAGGCAGTACACACGCCGGCAACGTTGTGTACGCCAACGGTCCTGGCGATGCAGAGAAAACCGCCGGCCAGATTTGCGACGCGCTTGCTTCGTCGAAGTGGGAAGCGTCCGAAGCGACGCTCGACTTGGTCGAACTGATCGAGAAGACGATCCATCCTCAGTACCTCCTCGCGACCTACCTCAGGCAAGGTGTGGCATTCCACTACGGCAATATGCCGTTGCTCGTCCGTGAAGCCGTAGAACGGCTATTTCGCAATGGCGACATTCGGTATCTCGTCTGCACGTCTACGTTGCTCGAAGGGGTGAATTTGCCCTGCCAAAACCTCTTCGTCAGGGCACCTCGCAAAGGCAACAAAGTGCTGATGTCAGCGGCGGACTTCTGGAACCTGGCGGGTCGAGCTGGCCGATGGGGTGTTGAGTTTCAGGGCAACATCGTGTGCATCGACACTGCTGCGGAGAGCACTTGGCTTGAAGTGCCGATCCGCCGCACACGTCAGCCAATGGCGAGAGCGACCGACGCAATTTCGCGAGACTTCGCCGCGTTACGCCAGTACATCGCCGACGGCACGCCGGTCGATATGGCACGCGCAGAGCCCATCCTTCAAGCGTTGTTCGGGATCCTGACGTCGGCACGACGGCAGGGCCGCGAGCTGGAGGATCTGCCTTGGTTGCAGGCCACTGGGGATGAGGCGTCTGAACTCTCCGGACTCGTTGATGCGCAACTCGCGACATTGACCGTATCGGAGGAGACCCTCCAACTCCACGCGGGCATCAGCCCCGTCTCGATACAACGCCTTCACGACCACTTCCAGTCAGTAGCCGGTCGGGAAGAGTTTGAGTTGGCCGCACCCGAGAGTAGAGACTCGGTCGATTCCTACGTGCGCGCCATTGATATCTGTTTCAGGTTCCTAGGCGCCGACTTCACCGATATTGAAGGCCGGCACTTCTCGCTCGCTCTCCTGTTCGTGGAATGGATGAAGGGCCGCCCCCTTGCAGTCCTCATCGCAAGTCGGCTTCGGTATCTGCGTAGGGCAAAAAAGCCGTTCACGCTCGCTGTTGAGATCCGCAACGTTCTAAAAGATGTCGAGCAGTATGCGCGCTTCGAAGGGCCGTTGTTTCTGGCCTGCTATTCGGACGTTTTGAATGAGGCGCTGCCTCCGGATACGGAGCACGACGAGACTCGGGACATCGCAATGATGATGGAACTTGGTGTTTCTCGCGTCACGGAAGTGTCGATGATGAGCCTCGGTCTTTCACGGACCAGTGTTGTGGCATTGTCCGAGCACATCGTCAGTGATGACCTCACACCTGAGGGATCACTCGAATGGATTGCGTCGCGCGACATTCGGGCGCTAGACCTGCCGGCTCTCGTCGTTGCTGAGATTGTAGAGGCCGCCCGCAGACGAGCGAGCGTCGAACAGCCTGCGCCCTACACTGATCGATTGGGGGAGTAATGGTTGCTAAGCCGGTGGTGCTGCGCACCTTCCGTTGGGAAACAATCGGGAAAGCTAAAGAAGCATTCCGGGGAATTCTGCACGCTTACGACCTAGACGAGAAGGTCACCGATCCCACGCATGACGCGATGCTTCGTGAGCTCCTCGAGCAACACCCGCGAGTAGAGGAGAAGACCGGGGTCGGCGTAGACCACTTCTACATCGGTCGCACTCAACAGGAGGATGGGGCCGTCCGATTCTGGAGTGGTCGCGGGATCTGGATTCGCCGCGTGGATGAGGGCACGGCGGACTTCGGCTACATCGCGGCCATTACCGGCCCGTCACCGAAGGTGGACGTGAAGGACGCCATGCGCCATGCCGTGGGCTCGCGCCGCGATGACTATCGGGAAAGTCGATACGCGAGTGGGTCTGATCTGACTTGTTTTCTCAGCAGGGAGCCGCTCGACGAGACGGACTCGCAAGTAATTTACGTGAACCCCGCATGGGAACAACTTACCTATCGGTTCGCGCATGGCGAGGGTGGCTGGGACCAGATCGAGGTCAGCTCGGGCGACGGAGCGGCGCAGATCGGAGGGCGGCTTGCGGATCCCGGCGTGCTGCGCAGATGGTTGGAGTTCTTCGATGCTCACGCGAACATGGAACTCGCTTCCCGGTCGGCGGCCGCCCGGCGCCCTTGGCCGGACGAAGTTTCCTGGGACCCATCCACGTAAGACGGAAAAGCTGAGTACTGCTGTGGGCGTCCTGAGACCCGTACGCCAGGGTACTTGGCGAGATTGCCGACCGGTCTGTGGTGTGAGGCGGGTTCAGAGCCTTCCTCCTCCCGACAGCGCTGGCCGTGCGGCGCAGAGTGTTAGGTATCTCGGGCTTAGAGTCTTCCACTTGACGTAGTCATTAGTATCGGCTCGGGGACTGATGGACTGAACCCGCCAGTCAAGCTGGGCCAATGTGCCAGGACAAGGCTCATAGAGCCATAACTCGTGTGGGCCGGTATCGCATGGCGACTGCCCCCGACCGGAACTCATGGCGATCCATGAGTTCGAGCTGGATGTGCTCGCGCAGGCCGGCGAGCAATGTCGGGCCGTGCCCGGCAAGGACCGGCTGCACAAGGAACTCGTACTCATCGATCAGCCCCAGATCCGCCAGGGCAAGGGGGAGCGTCACGCCACCTACCCACAGGCTCTCGCCGGGCTCTTGCTTGAGCTGCTGAACCGATTGCGCCAAGTCACCTTGCACCAACTCGGCATTCCAGTCGACCCGGCCTAGCGTGCTCGACACGACGTACTTCTTCGCCCGGTCGATGGTTTCGGCGAACGGTCTCTGCCACTCGCCCATCCAGTCTGGCCACGTGCCCGTGGCCGGCTTCCGCCACGCTGACGCCATCATCTCGTACGTTACCCGGCCGAAGAGCAGGGCGTCGGCTTGCTCCAGCTGAGCGGTCCAGTAGCGCATCGACTCTTCGTCTGGCGGGAGTCCGGCCTCGTGATGGCAGCAGCCATCGAGGGTGACGTTGATCGAGTATCGGAGTGGTCTCATCTCGCTGCTCTCCTCTGATGGGTGCCCCGCGTTCGTGGAACCGTCCTCAAGCGATTGCCGGTGCCATTTCTCGTCGACGCCCGAAATCGCGCCCAGTTTATTGCGCGGGGGTGATGCGAACCAGACCGCGGTCGAGCGCCATCACCGGCGATGGTCGGTCACCTGCGGCGGGCAAATGAGGATTGCTTGAGAGGGTGCGTGGTACCGCTCAGAGCGGCCCTCAAAGCCATCATTTTCCCATCTAATTCATCTCTATTTGACCCAAAACGATGGGCTACAATTGGAGGCAGCGAATCGCCTGGTTCCCTGTAAACACAAGGGAATCCGCGGGTTTTCGGAGACATTCGGCAACGACTAAATTAAGGCCTGAACCTTCAAGGGGTCGCAGGTTCAAATCCTGTCAGCCCGATCAAAACCAGCGGGCCGTTCCCGAAACTCCGCACGCAACGGTGCGGCCGTTCTTGGTGATGCAGTTTCTGGGCTCACCTGGCCCCCGGGGACGGTCGGCGAACTGCGAGGCGACGATGCCGAGGTTGGAACAAGACGGTGACGAACTTCACGTCCCGAGTCTCTGACTGTCGGGCCCCTGACGTTGTCTCTAATTGCGGGTGAGGCTTTCGAATGGCCGCATGTAGGTCGAACCGAAGCCGTCGAGGATCGTCTTGGCCTCCTCATTCGGATCGCCGAAACCGACGTATCCGGTGATGTCCGCGCATTCGAGGAAGCTCTCGGCGAACTGCGGGAAAACCACGGTGACGTGGCTGACGACGGACATCGAGTCTCGGTAGCTTTCAAGGATGTGCACGAGGGGCTCGTTCTGGTTCACGGTGTCCTCTCCTGTCATATCCGCCAACTTTTTGGCGTCCGGCCGCCACGGGGCTCTTCCGTAGGCTTTCTCATAATCCAAGGCAAAGGCAAAGGCAAAGGCAAAGGCAAGGGCAAGGGCAAGGGCAAGCGACGTGCCGGTCACGGAGAATGCCGAATACCTGAACAGTCGGCCGAGGCTCCGTCGGGTCCGCGGCATGAGTACTGGGGTTCGGTATGGTCAGCGGGCCAGTTACGGTCTAACGGTGCCGGAAACCGATGGGAGGTGACGCTGCTAGGTTTGCGACATGGACGAAATTTCAGTCCGCGACGAGATCGCGGCCTTCGTCGCCGAGCGTGATTGGGCGCAATTCCACAGCCCAGAGAACCTGGCGAAGAGCATCGCCATCGAAGCCGGCGAACTACTCGAGTGCTATCAGTGGAACGCGGATGCTGACACAGGTCGGGTGAGCGACGAACTAGCCGACGTACTCACGTACTGCATCCTGCTGGCCGATCGCCTCGGGGTGGATCCGAATCAGATCGTGCTCGACAAGCTGGCCAAGACCCGCGAGAAGTATCCGGTCGACAAAGCGCGGGGGCGCAGCGACAAGTATGACGTCCTTTGAGATCGAGCGGCTCGACTTCACGAAGGAAGCGATGCGGGCCTGGGCGCCGCGCGACCACCGCAACACCAATTGGCCGGTCGTCTACGTTCTGGACGATGCCAAAGCCGGCAGCACGCCCGCGGTCAGGGGCGGGCTCAACGACGTCTATGTGGGGGAGTCGCGTAACGCGGCCGGGCGCATGCGCCAGCACTTCGAGTCGACCGAGAAACAGCATCTGAGCACGGTCCGTGTCATCGTCGACGCGACATTCAACAAATCGGTGTGCCTCGATCTGGAGTCCTACCTGATTCGGATGCTCGCCGGAGACGGCTTCTACCGCGTGCTGAACCGCAACGATGGAATCACCGAGGCGGACTACTACGACCGCGGCCGGTACCGCGAGACCTTCCGCGAGGTGTTCGACGAGCTCCGGCGTGACGGGGTCTTCACCCGCAGCATTCCCGAGATCGAGAACAGCGATCTCTTCAAGCTGTCACCGTTCAAGGCGCTCTCGCAGGACCAGGCCGTCGCTGTCGACGGTATCCTCGAGGGGCTCTTCCAAGATTTCAAGGCCGGCACCGACAGCACGATCGTCGTGCAGGGTGACCCGGGAACCGGTAAGACCGTGGTCGCCATCTACCTGCTCAAGCTGCTCGTCGACATTGCGGCCTCGACTCCCGGTGATGACGTGGACAGCGACTCCCTGTTCTCCGAGTTCTTCGTGCCGGGGTATCGGGAACTTCTCACGGACATCCGGATTGGCCTGGTCGTGCCGCAGCAGTCGCTCCGCGAGTCGATCAAGAAGGTGTTCCGCAAGACGCCGGGGCTGCGGCCGGAGATGGTCATGACCGCGTTTGAGGTGGGCTTCGCCGAGGAAGACTTCGACCTGCTCATCGTCGACGAATCGCACCGGCTGAACCAACGAGCCAATCAGCCCTCGGGCGTTCAGAACAAGAACTTCAGTGTGATCACCCAGAAGCTCTTCGGGAGTGACGACAAGACGAAGACCCAGCTCGATTGGATCACCGCGAAGAGCAAGCATCAGATCTTCCTGCTGGACGCGGCGCAGAGCGTGCGCCCGGCCGATGTGCCTCCCGAGTTGTTGACCGGTCTCGTGCGCCAGGCGAAACTCTCGAGGCGTCACCATCCGTTGATGTCCCAGATGCGGGTTCAGGCCGGGTCGGATTACGTCGGCTACGTCAGGCGCATTCTCGATACGCAGGTGACCAGTACGTTGCCGCCGGTCGCTGCGGAGTTGTTCGAGGGCTACGACTTTCGGATGTTCGACAGCGTCTCGGAAATGCGGGCGGAGATCCGCCGTAAGGATGCCGCGGTCGGGCTCTCGCGCCTGCTCGCCGGGTACGCGTGGGCATGGAAGACCAAGACCGACAAGACCCTTTACGACATTGAGATCGACGGCTGTCAACTGCGGTGGAACAGCACGCAGACCGACTGGATCGCGTCGCCGAAGTCGGTGGACGAAGTCGGCTCGATCCACACCGTGCAGGGATACGACCTCAACTACGCAGGTGTGATCATCGGCCCTGACCTTCGCTTCGATCCCGTCGCAGGGAAGCTGGTCATCGATCGAGGGTCGTACTTCGACAAGAAGGGCAAGGAGAACAATCCGGTCCTGGGCAAGACGTACACCGACGACGACCTCCTGCGGTTCATCACCAACATCTACGCCGTACTGCTCACCCGCGGCATCCGGGGGACCTACGTGTACGTCTGCGACCCCGCGCTTCGCAACTATCTGCGGGGATTCATACCGATCGCTGTGTAGCTGCTCCCGATTCCGCGCGGTCGACATGAGTCGGTACGGGAAACGTCGCTGGGTCGCTCTGGTCCCCCGTTCTGGGGTGTTCGCCCCGTCTCCGACCAATCCCTGCCTCCAGTAGATTTCAAACAGTCGTGTCTGCACTCTGTGCTGAGTGCGGTGAAATGGGGGATCAGATGATGAAATTCGGCAGGCAAAAACCGGAGCCAGCGAAGCCACTGATCGACACGTCTTCGACAGCCGAAAAGAAGGCGTCCAAGCCGACTCTCAGTACCTGGGTCCTCGGTGGCCTGGTCGCTTTCTTCGCTCTGATGTACGCCATCCTCGGTGGATTCCCCGCAATTCTCGTCATTCTGGGAATGGCGGCTCTGGTGACGGGCGTCTACGCGATCTCTGGTCGCCGGCCATGGGCATCCGTATCAGCCCGCAAGACAACTGCGATCGCGGTGGCGGCCAGCCTTGTCTTCTTCATCTCCGGTGGGGTCGCTGCCGCGGCGCCAGGTGCAGCGGAAACTGCCTTGGCTGGGCAGCCCACCGCTAGCGCGACGCCGAGCGCAACCCCCACTCCCAGCCCAAGCCCAAGCCCAACCCCGACGCCGGGACCGGAATTCTCCGAAGAAGCGCCGGTCGACCCCGCGACGGTCACTGCGGCGACTGAGGGCGCATCGGTCGTAGTTGTCGATACAAGCTCCACCGACACCACGGCACTAACGCTCCTCGCAACCATCCCCGTCAAGGGAAAGGCCGCGAAGACCGGCTACGAGCGCACTGGCATGTTCGGATCCGCCTGGATAGACGTGGACCGAAACGGATGCGACACCCGCAACGACATCCTCGCTCGGGACTTGAACCCCACCACCAAGTCAGGCACCTGTCGGGTGATGACCGGTTACCTCGTTTCGCCCTACACCGCCACGCCAATCGCCTTCGTTCGGGGTCAGGACACGTCAGCGTTGGTCCAGATCGACCATGTAGTCGCTCTGTCGAATGCGTGGCAGACGGGCGCTCAGCAGCTCACTCAGGCTCAGCGCGTTTCTCTGGCGAACGATCCCATGAATCTCCTCGCCGTCGATGGTCGCTCCAACGCTCAAAAAGGCGACGGCGACACCGCCACCTGGTTGCCGTCGAACGAGGCGATCCGCTGTGGCTACGTCGCACGTCAGGTGTCCGTCAAAGCAACATATGGTCTGTGGGTGACTCAGGCGGAACACGACGCTATGACCCGCGTCCTCGGCTCTTGCACTGGTGAAATGGCACTGACCTCCTCGTTCACGCCTGCGCCAGCTCCGGTTGTTGTCGCCCCTCCTGCGCCGGCTCCTGTCGTCGTGGCCCCTGAACCGGCTCCGGCACCTGCCCCTGCGCCGGCACCTGCCCCTGCGCCGGCACCAGTCGACGTCTACTACGAGAACTGCGATGCTGTGCGCGCTGCGGGAGCGGCCCCGATCTCCGAGGGATCGCCGGGTTTCCAGCCCAAGTTTGACCGCGACAAGGACGGCATCGGCTGCGACGCTTAACGAATTAGCGGCTGACCAGGTGAGTGTGTGGCAGGTCCCGGAGCCCGACGTTCTGTGCGATTTTCGCGGGCACCTGCGGATCGTCCAGCTCGAAACGGATGCCCGCCATCTGCACGGCCGTCGTGAAGCTAGTAGCTTGCTTGCCCGGGATCGCTACTAGGTCGTCACCACCACCGCGGGTGAATATCGATCCGGTCGCCGTGATTGTCCTCGTACCATTGGTTCGTTGTCGCTCCGATGCGGTCTCTTTCGATCATGATCGATGCGTCCTCACCTGCGGCGAGCGGTCGCCAGCCGGTGGCTGCTCGAACGAGGGCAGCATGCAGGTGGGGTCGGAGGCCAGGCTGATTCAGCGCCTGGTTACCACTATGAAATGACTCGACTGTGCGCATCGCAGTCCCGAGGCCCGGGCGAGCGAAACGCCGCCAGGTGTCCTTCGCGTGGTCACCGAGCGGAACGTGCGGGTGGAGTCTTATGAATGCGGACTGGTCTCTTGATCTATCCGTCTGGGATGATTGCAGGTCTCTTGGGCGCGCCGCGTGGATTGAACTCCGCGGAAACTGTCTGCCGCAGATGGGCCGAGAGCGCAAACATGTTGCCGACGACCAGAAATTCCGATTGCCCGTGCTCAGGGAGGTGCTTTGTGGTACCGCCGCTGGGTGGCCAATCGGATGGCGTAACGGACAGGGACTACCAAAGCGACGATCATGATTGAGGCCGCAAGACCACGGGCCGTGGCGACAGACCAGATGCCCAATAGATCATCTAACGGGGCTGAGCCAGGAGTAGCGAACCGGAGAACAGTCACAGCCAGGACACAAAGGCTCAAGCTTATTGGCCCGGCGATAAACACTTTTGCAGGCCCAAGGATGGGGCTGATCAAACAGAGAATTACACACGGTAACACCCAGCAGATGACGGTCGTCGATACCCACATGAATTCAGCCTGATCAGCAGCCTCAGGTGTAATGATCGGACCAATCATCAGAAGTTGTGAGATCAAGAATATGCTCCCCGCAAGGCCTGCTGCGAGGCCTAAGACCAGCGGAAAACGGATCGTGCTGCCAGTCGTTGAAGACGGGGGGCTGGAGTACGTGGCCCCGGATGTATGGCTCGGGAAATACATCCAATCCCGGGCTCCGCGTCGACGCGACATGGGTGCCAGGAGTGAAGCGAGGAAGGCCACGACAGTCATCAACGCCGCCAGGCCAACTATGGGCCATTCGTCATAGCCATACGTGATCCAAAGGTAGGCCCCCGACCACCCGAAGCCCGTCAACGCCAGGTCCACGCTTTCCCCCATCCAGGTTGCCCCTAGGAAGAGGGCGATGTTGAGCATCACGGCTGGGAGCCAGAAGCGCCATGGACGCGTCACGAGAACTGCTAGGGGTAGGCAAAACGCTCCAAAAGCAGCGCAGATAAACACGGTTCCAAGCCCGCCGAGTATGGGGGCGATCAACGTCACGGGGTTCAAGGGAGCGGAGACGTCCTGACCGATGCCTCCCAACGATACGAGTTGTCCAAGTGCCAAGCCCACCGACACACCCATGGCCGTAACGAACACTCCGCGCATCGCCAGCGAACCGGGCCCATCGGTTCCATGAGCCAAGGAAGAAGCGAATTGGGACCTCCAGATGTCCAGACCGATGGTCAGCCCTAAGAGTGACCCCGTTACAGCCGCTGATGTCCAGATCCCACCAAGCACAATGTCTGTTCCGGACAGCAATGGTGTCGCAGTGTTGACCACAAGAGGACCCACAACTCCCGCGAGGAGTCCCGCAGAGAGGGCGTGGAGAAAGCTGCTACCGGCCGCCAGATGCGGTGACTCGAGGACATCGAGGCGTTCAGTCCGCGTCGGGTGGAGCATGAGCAAGCGCCGGAGCCAATTCCCAGGGCTGCGGGTGTCCAGCAGTCCCAAACCGGCCTTCACCGCCTCAAACGATGGCAGCTCTGCAGCAGCTCGAAGGTCCGCGTCGTACTCTCGTGCCCTGAGCAGGGCGGCAGCGACGAACTCCACAACGACGGCAAGCAAGGCCGCGCGCCAGAGATAGTAGGGAAGCATGGAGGGGCCCTCCCACACAGCCCCCACTATTGGGAACAAGAGGACCAGCAGTGCCACGTACCAAGCGCTACGTGCCGCCCAAGCCATTTCTACGTCCCGGTGCCGGATGTGCGCGAACTCGTGGAGCACTACTCCGTCCGCCGGCCCTGGCCGCACCAACATGCCCACAATCTTGGGGGGAAGTGCCACAGCCGGCGAACCAGGCCTCCCGAACGAAAAGGCATCGCCCATCCTGGCAGGTCCGATGTACAGCCTCGGCGTCCGAAGTAAATTGGCCTGCGAAGCCAACAGGGCAAAACGTTCCACCACTGCCTGATGCTTTGGCATCGGAAGTTTTAGCGAACGACGCCGCCTGATCACAGACGGCACGGAGTACAACACCGCAATAGAGAGTCCGGCTACCAGAGCGGCACCCGCAAGTGACCACGAACCACGCCTGAACTCAATGGGTGCTTTGCAGCCCCGTTGCTGATCAACTTCCAACGCGAAGCAGTTATTGAGCGCCTGAATCCACTCTTTCCCCAAGATTATGTTGTGCATCCATGAACCCACAAATAGGCCAACGGCTAAGAGGGCGGCGATGAAGAGGAGATACAGCCCCGTTGTCGGTGCCGGAAACGCAAGTACATTGACACGGCGGTCCAACAGGGCTGAGGCTGACGGCTTTTCTTTCACACTTTAACCTCCTCAATCGGGTCTGCACGATAGCGAAGAACTAGCTGCTCAGCACGCCAACGATTGCGTTTCCCAACAGGACAGCTTTGTCCTCGTCGAGCCCTAATCTCGCGGCCTGTTCTCGGGCAGCAGCAAATATTCGCGCCCGTTGTTCATCAGTCAGCTCTACCTGACCAGGCGGAGGAGTTTGGTCGGTACGCACCCGCAACACCCGCTTCATGGCCGCTGAGAGTCCGGGCTTAGCCGCATCTTTTGCGATGTCGCGCAGCAGGTCGATGACGAAACCAATGACAAACTCCGCCACCGCCAAGGCGAAGGGAGTCAACAACGCCAGTTCAAGGCCGAATCCGACTGTTTCGTCTCTCTTGTTGACCATCAAAGTCGATTGTGGATCCGCGTAGTATTCCTCAGCGACTTCGTCGAACGTCAACAACTCATCCGGTGCAGCGCTGTCTACGGCCAACCGTGCGAGTCGGGTAGCAAACTCGCGCCTTTCGTTCGCCGTCAGGTCCGTTCCAGGCTCTCCCATGGGTTCTCCGTTGATGAGATTCAGCCAGACTGTTAGGGGTCTGTGGTTGAGGAACTATCCCGCTACCAGGGATGGACCACAAGTGTCTGCGGTTTTTCACCGGCACCACGTTGCCCTCAGGGCCGCCCGAAACCACCAACCCTTGAGCCTGTGAAATTCGCGGTCGCGGCAACGGATCGGAGGCATCACGGGCTGTCACTTGGCCTGCTTCATGGCGTCTTCTTAACTCTTTTTCTTAATGAAGGCGGCGATCTTGCGCAGGTTGAGTTCGTGAGCAGGATACGCACGAGGGTGTCCTCCCTCTCGAGCCCGCCGCGTCGTACTGGTGTAGTGGGCCTCGACAAGAAGTGGGGAATCCGTGCGATACATGATCCTGATTTATTCCAACGCCATCGCCGAGACGGCGTGGGCTGACGGCGAGAACGCCGCTCTCGACGGGGCACACAGCGCAGTGATCGCCGAGCTGCACTCGACTGCGCTCGTGCGCTACTTCGCCCGCCGCGGATCGCGTCAGGATGCCGAGGACCTGGCCGCTGAGGTCTTCGCGACGGCTTGGCGACGCCGCAATGACCTGCCACGGGAGGCGGTGCTGCCTTGGCTGTATCGCACGGCGGGATTCACGCTCGCGAATTCGCGCAGGAAGCACATCGATCTTCCCGTCGACGAGGTGCCCGAGTCGGGCGTAGTGCGAGTCGACGGCGATCCGGAGTTGAACCTCCTGTTCGATGCGGAACTCCGCGGCGCGCTTGCAAGCGTGGGGGAGCGCGACCGGCAGATCCTTCTCCTCCACGCGTGGGAGGGTCTCGACGGAGGCGAGCTCGCCGAGGTGCTCGGTATCTCCCGATCCGGGGCGGACGCCGCGCTGTCGCGCGCCCGCAAGCGATTGCGAGAAGCCTGGGGCGAGCGGATGTCGTTCTAGGGCTTCTGCAAGATTCGGCGCGCCCCGCACATATCCCAGGTGAACCGAAATTCCGGAGGGTGATCGACATGAACGACGACGACAAACAACGAGACCCGGTTGCCCGGCTGCGTGCCGCCGACCCAGCGGGGGATATCGAAGCGCGTGCCGGGTTCGCCGACGAGGTTGTCGCTCGGATGACCGGCCCTGAGGCTGAACCGACGGCCGGATCGGCACCCGTGGCCGACCTGGCCCAGGCGCGAGCAAGCCGACGGCCCCGAAAGCGGCGCGCAAGGCGGAATGGAGCCATTCGTCGGCTCTGGCGCCGCAATCGAACAGAAGATGTCTCCCTTGACCTACCCCTATGGATCCGGCCGGAACGCCTTCAGCGCGTCCAGTCTTGGCACACAGGCGGGCACAGCTCAGGCCCACGCCTACGACCCCCGTTCGGCATCCAGCTCAGACAAGATCACCGCGTTCACCGCGGCGCTCGGCATCGGGTTACCAGTCGAACTGCGCGATGGCAGCTGGGTCGCCGGCCCGCAGGACGGCAGCGCCCCGAGCCTGTCAGTGAGTCTCGACGACATGCTGTCCTTCTACTTCCAGAACCCGGAGGTGAACTCGTGGCAGTGCGAGGGTGATCAGGTCTGCGAGCCGACCGGCGAGCCGCCCAGCGAAGACGCTGCGATCGGAGCACTTCGCGCGCTCCTCGTCGCCGCAGGCCGGGACCCTGCCGCGTTCGAATTTACCTCTCAGGTGTGGGAAGGCTCTCCCACGCGAGCCGCCGAGGCAAAACCGGTCATCGACGGGCAGCAGCTCGACCAAGGTTGGTCATTTGAGATGGCAGAAGATGGTGTCGTCTCCGCCAACGGTGCCCTCGCCGACGTCGTTGCTCTAGGGATGTACCCGGTGGTAAGTGAGCAAGAGGGCTTCGAACGACTCTCAGACCCGCGGTTCAGCGGAGCACCGACGGTTCTGCCGATGGCCCTCCGCGATCAGGCGTCGACGACCGAGGAGTGGGTGGAGGAATCGATGCTCGACTTCCGGGCTTTTTAGACCATCGTTCACTGCCGGTTCGTGGGCGGGGAAGGCTTCATCGAGAAGCCCGACGTGCCCGGCCGGGTCCGCCGATCAGGACAACCCGACGATCTCGCCGTTGTCGTCGATGTCGATGCGTTCGGCTGCCGGTGCGGACGAGAGACCAGGCATGGTGCGCATGTCGCCGCAGATGGGATAGATGAACCCGGCCCCGATCGACGCACGCACCTCACGCACCGGCAGTCGCCACCCGGTGGGTGCTCCCTTGATTTTGGGGTCGGCCGACAGGGACAGATGTGTCTTGGCGATGCACACCGGCAGGCTGCCGAAGCCTGCCCGCTCGTACTTGTCGAGTTGCCGAGCTGCCAGAGGCGAGAGGTCCAAGCCGTCGGCGCCGTACATCTCGCGCGCGATCACATCGATCTTGTCGACCAAGGGAAGTTCGTCGGGATAGAGCCGGTGGAAGCTCGACGGTTCAGCGCAGGCCTCCGCAACCGCCTCGGCCAGCTCGACCGCACCCCTGCCGCCTTCGGTGAAGTGGTAGCTGATCGCCGCGCGCACACCTTCCTCTGCCGCGACGTCCATGATCGCTTGATGCTCACTGTCGTAGTCGGTGGGAAATGCGTTCACCGCAATGACCGGCGTCACTCCGTGCCGTCGGATGTTGGCGATCTGCCGGCGCAGGTTCGCTGCCCCGGCGATGACGTCGTCGGGATTCTCGGCGAGCATCTCCGGTGGCAGCGGTCGGCCGGCGACTACCCGGTACTTGTTTGAGTGAGTTTTCAGGTCACGCACGGTCGCGACGATGACGGCGGCATCCGGCGCCAGCCCGGAGGCACGGCACTTGATATTGAAGAACTTTTCCGCGCCGATGTCTGCACCGAACCCCGCCTCGGTGATGAGGTAGTCGCCGGCATGGATGCCGATCAGATCGGCGACGACCGAGGAGTTACCGGTGGCGATGTTCCCGAACGGACCGCTGTGGACGAGCACTGGCGTCTGCTCCACGGTCTGCATCAGGTTCGGCTTGATGGCGTCCTTGAGTATCGCGGTCATGGCGCCGGCCGCCTTGAGCATCTCGGCGGTCACCGGTTCGCCGCCGCGGTTGTAGCCGACGACGATTCTTCCCATCCGTTCACGGAGATCCCGCAACGACGTGCACAGCGACAACAACGCCATCACCTCGCTGGCTGCGGAGATGTCGAAACCGGATTGGAACGGATTGCCGTCGTCAGGACCGCCGAGCCCGGTGATGATGGTGCGCAGCTCGCGATCGTTGACGTCGAGGACACGTCGCCAGGTGATCTCATGGGGGTCGAACCCGAGACGGTTTCCCTTGTGGATGTGGTTGCCGATCATCGCCGACAATAGATTGTGGGCCGCGGTAACGGCGTGCGTGTCGCCGGTCAGGTGCAGGTTCAGTGCCTCCATCGGGACCACCTGAGCGTAGCCGCCACCAGCGGCTCCGCCCTTGATGCCGAACGTCGGCCCCATCGACGGCTGCCGTATCGCGACGATCCCGAGCTTGTCGATGTGCCGGAAGCCCTGACCGAGCCCGACCGCGGTGGTCGTCTTGCCCGACCCGAGTGGAGTCGGCGTGATTGCGGTGACGACGACATACTTGGCCCGTGGACGGTCACGGAGCTCATCGATCGCATCGAGGGAGATCTTCGACGCTGCACTTCCGTGCGGTTCCAGCAGGTGTGGACCGATGCCCATGTCGGCTGCAACCTCTTCAAGCGGGCGACGGGCCGCAGCGCGCGAGATAGCGAGATCCGACGGCATGGCCGTGGTGATTGATCGAGATGGCTTGAACATGGAGCCTCCTCAGCGCCTCAGCGCCTCTGGGGCCTGGTGACCCAAGCGTACTGTCAGGCAAGTCGTCATCAGTCCCCATTAAACGAAACGTGATGAGACGACTTTCCGAGGCGCTCGGGGCAGGGATACCGAGCCCAGCGACTAGGTCCGGCTCAGTGCTTCCTCATCGGCCGCATCATTCTTCTGCACGGCGAATTGGGTCCGGTGCAATTCCTCGTAACGCCCACCCACAGCCAGCAGTTCCTCGTGCGTACCGCGCTCCACGATCGAGCCGTCCTCAACCACGAGGATCAGGTCTGCGCTGCGGATGGTGGAGAGGCGGTGTGCGATCACCATCGCCGTCCTTCCCTCGAGCGCCTCGCTGAGCGCCGCCTGCACGGCGGCCTCAGACGTCGAGTCCAGCGCCGCCGTCGCCTCGTCGAGGATGACGACGCGCGGCTGGGCGAGCAGGAGCCTCGCGATGGTCATCCGCTGGCGCTCGCCCCCGGACAGTCGGTAGCCGCGCTCACCGACCATGGTGTCCAGCTGGTCCGGCAGGGACCGGATGAGCGGCTCGAGCCGCGCACGGCGGACGGCGTCCCACACCTCGTCGTCGGACGCCTCCGGTCTCGCGAGGCGCAGATTGGAGAGGATGGTCTCGTGGAACAGGTGGCCGTCCTGCGTCACCATGCCCAGGGTGTGCCGCATGGAGACGAAAGTGACATCGCGGACATCCGTCCCCGCGAGGCGCACGGCGCCGCTGTCGACGTCATACAGGCGCGAGAGGAGCTGTGCAATTGTGGACTTGCCGGCACCGGACGTACCAACGAGGGCAACGGTCTGCCCCGGCTCGATCCTGAAGGACACGCCGTGCAGCACCTCCTCGCCGCCTCGGGTGTCCAGCGTGGCAACCTCCTCGAGAGAGGCGAGGGACACTTTGTCCGCGGACGGGTAGGCGAAGCGGACGTTGTCGAACTCGACGGCCACTGGGCCTTCGGGGACGGCGACGGCGTCGGGCTTCTCCTTGATGAGCGGGTCGAGGTCCAGCACCTCGAAGACGCGCTCGAAGCTGACCACCGCGCTCATGATCTCCACCCGTGCGTTTGCGAGGCTGGTGAGCGGCGCGTAGAGGCGGGTGAGGAGGAGCGCCAGGGTGACCACGTCACCGGTATTCAGCTGGCCGGCGAGTGCGAGGAAGCCGCCGAGCCCATACACGAGCGCGAGGGCGAGAGCGGAGACGAGCATCAGTGCGGTGAAGAAGACGAACTGCAGCATCGCGGTCCGGACCCCGATGTCGCGGACGCGGGCGGCGCGGACGCGGAACTCCTCGGCCTCCTCGTCGGGCCGGCCGAACAGCTTGACGAGGGTGGCGCCGGGCGCCGAGAAGCGCTCGGTCATCTGCGTGCTCATGGCGGAATTGTGATCGGCGGCCTCGCGGCGCAGCGCGGCGAGGCGGCTGCCCATGCGGCGCGCGGGTACCAGGAAGATGGGGAGCATGATCACGGCGAGAACCGTCACGAGCCAGGACGTGCTGAGCATGACGATCAGGGTGAGGATCAGCGCCACGAGGTTCGTAACCACGCCGGACAGCGTGCCGCTGAAGGCCTGCTGAGCGCCGATCACATCGTTGTTGAGGCGGCTCACGAGGGCGCCCGTCCGCGTGCGGGTGAAGAACGCGATCGGCATCTTCTGCACGTGGTTGAAGACGGAGGTGCGGAGGTCCAAAATCACGCCTTCGCCGATCCGCGCCGAGTACCAGCGCGTCACGAGTGACACGGCGGCGTCGGCCACGGCCACGAGGGCGATGACGACGGCGAGCCAAACGATCGTGGTGACCTCGCCCTGGGCGACGATGACGTCGACCACCTGGCCGGCGAGTACCGGCGTCGCGACCGCGAGGAAAGCTCCCACGATAGAGAGGGCGATGAAGATCAGCAGCTTGGACCGGTAGGGCACCGCGAACGTCATGATCCGCCGCACGGACTCACGGGAGAAGCCGCGCTTGCCGTCCCTGGCGGTCGAGATCTTGTGCAGCGAGCTCCAGGCCGCGCCTTCCATGCTCATTGAGGTTCCTTCCGTGGGTACCAAACTCAGTTTAGATGGCGACTTGCCCGAGCTTGGCGACGCTGCTGCCGAGGTGACGCGCGGTGCGCCGGTCAGCGTCATGGACCGCGTCGGGTCCGCGGTCATTCCACGACTGTGCGCCGGTTCCCCCCGTCATGACCCAGAAACCTCGTGTGACAGGACTGCACAGGGGCTTGGCGGACCAGGGCGCGACGGAGGTGGTCGCGCTGCGGGGCCGTCAGTTGGGCCGTCCCTCATCTGGACGAGCTTGACACATTCATTTGGTGCTGTCGCTTGTCACAAGGGTTTCAGCGGTTGTACCCTTGTGACATGTTGAGTGTAAAAGAGTACGCCGCCCGCCAGGACATCTCTGTCGCGCGCGTGCACCAGCTGATCCGCGAGGGCAAGGTCGATGCCGAGAAGATCGGCTCAAGCTGGGGAATCGACGAGTCGGAGCTCCGTCGACAGCCTCCGCTCTCCCGCCCGCTGAGCCCGGCCAACTCATGGTCGCTCATCGCTCTGCTGTCGGGCGTCGAACCCGAGAACATGGAGGCGAAGGCTCGCTGGCTCCTGAACCGCAAGTGCGCTGCCCTGGCAGAAAGCAATGCGCCGGCCCTCCTCCTTGCCAGCTGGCTCCGGAATCGCGCACCGGTCCGTGCCTTGCACGCGAACGCCGATGATCTCGGTGACCTCCGCAGCGACAAGCGAATAGTCCTCTCCGGAATCAGTGACGACCGCGCGGGGCTTAGCAGCGAACATGAGGTTGAAGCGTATGTTGACCCCGAGATCGCCCAGCAGCTCATCAACGAGTACCTGTTGGTGAAGGCGAAGAATGCGAATGTCTGGCTCCACCTGGCTCGTGTCCAAGCTGACGCCGACGGGCGAGCGCCGCTGGGCCTTGTCCTCGCTGACCTCGCCGACCACGCCGGGCCACGCGAAAGTCAGCGGATCAAGGAACTGCTGAGCAACCGATGACCGTCATCGACATGCCGGTACTCGGTCAGAGGTCCTCGCTGGCTTGGCACGCCCTTTTCGACCTATCCGAGAAGGTGCCGAATAACTGGTGCCTGGTTGGCGGCCAGATGGTGCACCTCTGGTGCGTCGAACGCGACACCACGCCGAATCGGCCGACCGACGACGCGGATGCTGTTTTGGATGTGCGCGCGCAGCCGACCATCCTCCATCAGGTCACCAAGGCCCTCGTTGACATCGGATTCGAGTCCGCCGGTGAAAGCCCAGAAGGCCATCAGCACCGGTGGACCCGCGGCGATGCCACCATCGACCTCCTCATCGCAGAGCACGTCCGTGGGAAGGCCGCAGCACGACGAGGAGTCACAGGCGGCACCACCCTGGAAGCCCGAGGATCCAACCAAGGAATCGACCGAGCCGAGCTGGTCACCGTCAACCATGACGGGCGCCAGGCCCAGATCTGGCGGCCGAACCTTTTTGGGCTGACGCTGGGGCGTCGACCTGAGGATGCCTGATCGCACGCCATCAGAGCCTGCTGGGGCGGTTCTCAAGATGATGTTAGCGTCGAAGTCGCTGATACCGTCAGGAGTTCCAATGACCGACGCCCTACCCGTCACTTTCACTGCAGGCGATGCTGGCCAGTGGCGTATTGATCGCATCATCGCGGTGACCGGTGACGGGCTCCCCGCCGCCGCGCGTCTGCTGATTCGTGAAGGAGCGGCAGAGGATGAATCATGGTTGTCGGGGTCATCGGCCACGGACGCCCCGGGGTGGACCCTGCGCGGCACCGTTAGTCATCAGCGTTACACGACCGCTGCCGAACTGGCCGAGCTGACGGCGCGGTCACCGGCTCTGGGCCGACCCGGCGCGACCGTCGCCTCCTTTATCCCCATCACCAAGTCAAAGGAGTGGTGGGAACTGGCCCAAGACGAACGCCGGCAGATTTTCGAGGAAACCAGTCACCACATCCGACGTTCCATGAACTCGCTGCCAGCTGTGGCCCGGCGGCTCCATCACAGCCGTGATGGGGGTGGGCCGTTCGATTTTTTGACCTGGTTTGAGTACGCGCCCGAAAGTGTCGCGGATTTCGACGAGCTGCTCGATGAGTTGCGGAGCACCGAGGAATGGATCTTCGTCGAACGCGAGGTCGAGGTGCGCTTGTCGCTCGGTTCGCAGTGACGAGCGCCCCGACGCCGGTCAGTTAACCGCAGATGATGAGCAACGGGCGAGAATGTCCCTCCGGTTCTGGCCTTGGCGTGGTGTCCGGTGGCTGGGGCGTTGGTGGGTCGCTAGTTGCTCCGGGACGGTCCCCGTTCTGGAGCCGGCGGGGCTGCGGGCGGTGAGGCCACCCACCCGGACACAAAGTCATCGACGTAGAGGGATTCCCAGCCGGGGTTCTTCGCTATGGGTATGTATGTCTCGGCGTGGGCGTTGAGCCAGTCGCCACCCCGCCCTCGGTTGTCGGCGATCTCGAGGGCCTACTCAAGCGCTCGGGAAGAGGGACGAATCTCAGCGTCGATATCGTCGGTGAGACCACGATCAGGGATGTATCGAAGGGACAATGCGGCGCCTCCAATGAAGTAGACACCGGTGCTCAAACCGTCGCCCTGCAGACGTTGGACAAGGTCCCGGAGGCCGTCGATCAGGTCGGCTCGGCCAAGACGGTTAGCACTCTGCGGCATTTTTAGACACTCGCCAGGACGGACTTGTCTAGTACTATGTTGCGACGGGAGAACCCTGCCGGCACGTTCTCATCCCGAATCGTCCTCGTGTAAGTGCTGCCCGAAACATCCGTTGTTCCGGGGTGGGCGAGCAGCTCTTCGCTTTCCGAGCCGTCTGCGCTCACCATGAACGGCCGTAGCCGCGTGATGGCTGGGATGCCCGTTCCCCCACCCGCTTCGAACACCCGCAGGGATGCCCGTTCCCCCACCCGTTCCCCCACCCGCTTCGAACACCCGCAGGGGTGAACGTTGGCTCCAGCAATCAAGAACCTCCATCGAAACGGGGGTGCGATACTACTGTTGCCGTATGTTTACGATCGAGCCGCTGCCCAGCCACCCCGCTCCGGATAACCCGTCGGGGAAGCTGATTCTCTTGCGCCATGGGGAGACGGAGTGGTCGAAGGATGGCAAACACACTGGGCTCACGGATATTCCGCTCACTGCCCGGGGAGAGGGACTTGCCCACGGCGCGGGCAGGTTGGTAGCCGACTACGATTTCTCGCTCGTTCTGACGTCGCCGCTGCAGCGTGCGCGACGCACTGCTGAGCTCGCTGGCCTTCAAGCGGAGGTTGATCCGCTCCTCGTCGAATGGGACTACGGCGGGTACGAGGGGCGTACGACGCGGGACATCCGCAGTGAACTCGGCTACAACTGGAGCGCATTCACCCACGGCGTGATTCGTGGTGAAACGCCTGGTGAGACGGTGGAGGAGGTCGCCGCCCGCGCGTCGCGGGTGCTCACGCGGGTGCTGCCTGCCATGGAGGAGGGAGATGTCGCCCTGATCGCGCACGGACATTTCCTGCGCATTCTCACCGCCGTGTACCTGAGGATGGCCCCTCGATTCGGTGCTCAAATCAGCCTGGATGCTGGATCAGTCTCCGTGCTGAGCTATTACCGAGAGCAGCCGGCCATCTTGTCGTGGAACTACGGAGCCGAACTGCCTTTGGTGCCCTCAGAGTCCTAAGTCGCGACCCAAAGTGCTGAAGGACTTGGGATCGCGGTGCCGACCGCGACGGTTCAAATGGTCATCATTTACTCATCACATTCATCTCGATTCGACCCAAATTGACAAAGTACAATTGCAGGTAGTGAACCGCCCGGTTCCCTGTCAACACAGGGGCATCCGCGAGTTTTCCGAGTCATTCGGCGAAGACAAAGTTAAGGTCTGAGCCTTCATGGGGTCGCGGGTTCAAATCCTGTCAGTCCCACCAAAGGGCCATTTGCGAAACTCATTACGAAACGGTCCGGTCGAAACAAAAAGAAATCGCTCCTGAGGCTTCTCAGGAGCCATTTCTGGATTATGGGGTTCTCGCGTCCGTTTCCGGTCGCGATTCTTGAGTTGTGTGCGAGATCTGCGGCGACGGCCAGTCCGGGAAACCGGTGCTTCCCAGGGGTTTCGGAGTCGACGCGGACGGCGATATTGATTTCCCAGCCCCAGCGGAAGTTTGCGTTCCGGGCCTTCTTGATGGGTGTGGTTTTATCGACCTGCCCTTTGGGCGTCGACACCGCTGAGCAGCGAATGAATTTGCCCCTCGCGCTGGGTCCGATCCGAGTCAGTGTCCGCCGGACTATTGCTCGAGCGTCGTTAGTCCATGAGCTCGGGCGCGCGCCAGACTCCAGTGCGGCGGCATCCGTTGCCCTCGATTTGCACGGGTGGGATAGTAACTTCATGGTGTGGATGCGAGGGCTAGCCGGCGCGATGGCGATCGCCCTCGACGGCACGGGCGCCGGAGCGCCCTACGACTTCACGTGGGCGTTTGTCCTTCAACCTCGAACCGACGGGGCGACGCGGCTTGTCGTTCGCGAGCGGTACGCGTACCTCACCGACTGGGCCAAGGTACTCGTGGAGCCGATCGAGATGGTGAGCTTCCTCATGACCGAGCGGATGCTCCGGGGCATCCGGGACCGTGCGGAGCATTCTCCCTCGCGCACCTCCTTGCGGTCGCCGAACCATCGTTGAGCGATTCTTATTGAGATCCCTGTTCCTGGCGATACTCGGAAGGGGACGGGACGACCCCCTTGCTGATGAAGCCGGGAGAGAGTTAGAGGTCACTCGCTGCCGCTTCTGGCATCCGACCGCGTCGACGCGGTGGAGAACGGGTGGCCGCCTCGATGGGCAGTAACCCCGATCCGCTCGCCGAGAGTGGGGTGACCGAAGAGGCTCGCACCCAGGCCGCCCCGTCCAGATTCCGCCGTCGCGATGAGGACTCGCACATGTCGAGGGGTGCTCGGCCGGTAGCGGCGACGCTACTGTTTGTCGCTAGCCTGGGTCCGCGGTTCTGATCCGGTTCCTACGCCGTTCCTGAATGCCCACGCAGAACCCTGTCGGCATCCGCGATGGTGGCGCTGCATCGTCGTTAGGAAGTCACCGTGTTTTGCTGGAGAAATCGTTCGGGTCGAGGCCGGCGATTCGACGCGCATGCTCGTGGAGTGCTTCTTCGCTCACGGTGTGTCCAGCATCTGCGAATCGTTCACGCAGCGCGTCGAGGACTTGGGGCTCACTGTGGCCGGCGAGGTCAGCTTCCTCCTGTGCGAGAATCCCCGCCACCTTGTCCTCGTCCGATTTAGAATGCTGGTCTTGGATCGGTTCACTCTGTGTGCCGTCACCATTCATGCTGCTCCTCCGATCTCAAGGGTTCTGTTAGCAAGCCTAACGTTCAGAGTGAGACGCGGACAGGCTTTAGTGTGAAGCGGTCGACGTGGACCCGGATGTGCTGCGGGCGGCCGAGTTCGACTTCGCCGGCCCGAGCGTCGCCTTCGAACGCGTCGACGAAGCTGTGGCGGACCACCGCGCTGCGGAAGGGACGAAGTGGATGACCGGCCTCGGTCCCGACCTGGACAGGGTTTTATCTGCCGGGCTCCTGGATGCCATCAGCGGATTCCTCAACGATTTCGGGGCGGCCGCGCCCCTGCCTGCGCTGATCTGGACGCTGGGGTTCGAATACGACGCGGTCTCGGTCAGGCCGAGCCGCTCCACGGCGCGGGCACGATGACCCACAGCACGACGGCTGGCTCGCCGCCCTCGACCTGCCAGGTGTGCGGCTCTCGACCGGGGAAAGTCAGTGCGTCGCCGGCGTGGACGGCCACGGTGCGACCGGCGAATCGCACGGTGAGTGATCCCGAGACGACGTGGAGCGCTTCGACGTCGCAGTTGATCGTGTACAGATCGGTCCCGCCGTGCGCGTCCGGCTCGAGTTCTGATCGCAGCAGCTGAACCCGCTCCTCGCCGCGCGGCGACATCAGTCGCTCGTCGGCGTGCACTCCGCCCAAGTTGATCCGCGGAGCGTCGGCGTACGCGACATGGTGAACGTCGGGCTCGGCGAAGAGCGCTCCGACGGGCAACGAGAGCACCTGACACAACTGGACAAGCGTTGCCACGCTCGGTGACGTCTCGTCGCGCTCGACCCGGCTGAGGAAGCCCTTGCTGAGGCCCGTCGTCTGAGCGACCTGGGCGAGTGACATGCCCTGAGCGGTGCGCGCGGAGCGCAGCTTGGCGCCGATGGGTGTCGCGGTGCCTTCGGCGGTGGGGTGGATGGCGCGCACAGTTCCTCCTCGAAGCTGCTCACACATTCGTTCTTGACGATCTGCACGGGACAGCGTACGGTAGCGCTGTAGTTGTCTATAGCGTACCGAAAGTTGTCAAATATGCAACCGTTCAGCAAAGATGCGACGGATGAGCCCCGCGGGCCGGTGGACGCGAGTGTCGTGCCCCGGTTTGCCGGAATCGCGACCTTTGCGCGACTCCCGCGGCTCGACGAGGTCGAGCGGGCAGACATCGCGATCGTCGGGATTCCCTTCGACAGCGGAGTGAGCTACCGACCCGGTGCTCGGTTCGGCCCCGCTCATGTGCGCGAGGCCTCGCGCCTACTGCGACCGTACAACCCTGCGCAGGACGTCTTCCCGTTCGACGCCCAGCAGGTCGCCGACGCCGGCGACATCGCCGCGAACCCGTTCGACATCGCTGCTGCCGTGGCCGAGATCGAGGCGGGCGCGCGCCAGCTCAGCGAGCACGCCGACCGACTAGTCGCCATCGGCGGAGACCACACGATCGCTCTGCCGCTGCTTCGCGTCGCGCACGCGCAGCACGGGCCCGTCGCGGTATTGCACTTCGATGCCCACCTCGACACGTGGGACACGTACTTCGGGGCGCCGATGACTCACGGGACCCCCTTCCGGCGGGCGTCTGAAGAAGGCCTCATCGACCTGACCGCGAGCATGCACGTTGGAATTCGCGGCCCCCTGTACTCGAAGGACGACCTCGAAGACGACGCCCGGCTCGGCTTTGCGATCGTCACGAGCGAATTCGTCGAGGAGCACGGGGTCGCGGCCGCCGTCGAACGCATCCGCGCCAGAGTCGGAGACGCGCCGCTCTACATCTCGATCGACATCGACGTACTCGACCCCGCCCACGCGCCGGGAACAGGAACTCCGGAGGCGGGCGGGCTCACGAGTCGAGAACTACTACGGATGCTGCGTGCCCTGGCCGACCTGCGCATCATCGGCGCCGACGTGGTCGAAGTCGCCCCCGCGTACGACCATGCCCAGCTGACCGCTGTCGCGGCCAGCCACATCGTCTACGAGCTGCTGAGCGCGATGGCGCCTGGGGTGACCCACCCCGACCGACAAAGCCCCGACCTGACGTAGAAGTCCCGAACCCGACCGACAAGCCCGACGCAGGAGACACCCATGACACTGCCCACCCCAACGGACGAAGAAGTCCGTGCCGCGGCATCCGCCATCGTCGAGGCGTTCGCCGCCACCGACGGCCCGCGCTACTTCTCACTCTTCGCACCTGACGCAACCTTCGTCTTCCACACCGAACCTGCGCGAATCGAGGACCGGGCTGCCTACGAAGCCATGTGGGAGGAATGGGTGGGCGGCGGCTGGAGCGTGCAATCCTGCGCATCGAGCGCGGCCGCGGTGCAGGCGTTTCCCGGCGGAGCCGTCTTCACCCACTCCGTCAGCACGAGCGTGAGCACCGCGGACGGACCCATGTCTTACCGGGAGCGCGAAACGATCGTCTTCCGGTCTGATTCTGCCGGTCTCATCGCCATCCACGAACACCTGTCACCCCAGCCCTGACCAGTCCCTATTCATCGAGGAGCCCAAAGATGTCGCTCTACACCCGTCTCGACCGCCGACTGGACACCAACTCAGATGACGCGGGCCCGGTTCGCGGAACCTACTCGCTCGGCCGCGTACTCATGATCTGGCTGGCCGCGAACCTTGTGGTCACCACCCTTCTGACCGGCACGCTCTTCGTGCCGGATGTGCCGTTCGGCCTCGTCATCGCTCTGATCGTGGGCGGAACGATCGTCGGAGCAGCAGTGCTCGTGACGGTCGGTGCGATCGGAACGCGCACCGGCCTGCCGACGATGGCAATCACGCGCGGACCGTTCGGGACGCGCGGGAGCCTGCTGCCGGTGGCCGCCAACGTGGTCATCCTCATGGGCTGGAGCTGGGTGCAGGCGATGCTCGCCGGGATCGCCCTCAACTACATCGTCGCGTCGATGACCGGGTTCTCGAACCCCGTCATCTTCGCGGTGCTCTGCCAGACGATCGTCGTGATCCTTGCGATCTTCGGCCACGCCGGAGTCGCTCGGGTGGAACCGTGGTTCGCCGCGGTCATCCTCGCGATCGCCGCCTACATCTTCGTCGTAGCGTTCTCTACGTTCCCGCCGGCAGAGTTCGCGGCCATCCCGGCGACGCTCGAGCCGTTCTACTCCCCGGGACTGGCGTTCGATGTCGTGGTCGCGACCGCCATATCGTGGACGGTGCTCTCGGCCGACTTCAACCGCTTCGCATCGACGACCCGCGCGGGCGTGGTCGGCTCGGGAATCGGTTACACCCTGTCGACGGTGATCTCGATGACGCTCGGCGCGAGCGCGATCGGCTACGTCGTCCTGCGGGGCGGCGACGCGATGGCGTTCGACCCTGTGACGATCATCGAACCCTTCGGCGCCCTGTTCGCGGTCGCGATCTTCCTATCCGTGATGGCGACGAACACGATGGTCGTCTACGGCATGGTCACAAGCGTGGTCAACGCGCTCCCCGGCCGCCGGATGAAGTTCCTGCCCACCGCGATCGTCCTCGGGCTCATCTCGATCATCGGTTCGACCTTCTTCGGTCTGCTGGCCCAGTTCACGACCTTCTTGGTCACGATCGGTGCCCTGTTCGCACCGATCTTCGCGATCATGATCGTCGACTACTACATCGTCGCACGCGGCAGCTACAGCGCCGACATCCTGAAGGCTCAAGGCGGTCGCTACTGGTACACCGGCGGCATCAATTGGCTCGCTGTCGCGTCGTGGGTGGTCGGTGCGGTGTCCGCCTACGTGTGGGCGTACGTGTGGCCGCTTCCGTTCGGTGCGACCGTTCCCGCATTCCTCCTGACCTTCGCCGTGTACTTGGCCTTCTCGCTCGCGCGCCGCAGCAGGACGCCTTTCGAGCCCAGCCAGCACCTCGCCGATGCCGACACCTCTCGCTGACGGCCCTGGAGCGCCGCCGCGCACGGCGCTCCGGGACCTCAGTCACCCGATCACCGACGGGATGCCGGTGTATCCCGGCGACCCGGCGGTCCACGTCGAAGCCGCGCTGGTCCTCGACCGCGACGGGGTGGCCGTGACAGGGCTGCGAATGGGGTCTCATACCGGGACGCACATAGATGCGCCGTCCCATACCGTCCCCGGTGGCCGGACAATGGCCGATGTGGCCCTCGACGAGCTCCTCGGCGATGCGCTGGTGGTGCGGGTGCGAGCGCTCGCCGAGGGCGAGGTATACGGGTGGGACCGGCTGAATGCGGAGCATCCGCTACCGGATCGATTGCCCCCGATCGTCGTGATCGACACGGGCTGGGCGCGGTGGTTCGGCGACGCACGCGCAGTGCGGCATCCGGCCCTCGATGCCGGTGCCGCGAGCGAACTCGTCGCTCGCGGGATGCGGATCCTCGCGGTCGACACGCTGAGTCCCGACCCGACCGGCACGTCGTCGGCCGCCTTTCCCGTGCACGAGGTCGTGCTGGGCCGCGGCGGGCTGATCGTCGAGAACCTCTGCGGCCTGGATGACCTGCCGTCACAGGTGCGGATCGGCTTCTTCCCCCTGCGACTCGGCGGCGACGGGGCGCCGGTGCGCGCGGTCGCCTTCGTCTGAGGCCGAGCAGCGAATGAATTCGCGCCTCGCGCTGGGTCAGATCGGGAGTCAGTGGTCCGCCGGTCTCATCCGATGGAAGGTGTTTGGCCTTGTCCGGCCGAACGTTACTGACTAGGAGGAACGGAGTCGCTGAGAAGGGCTACTTCGAGACCGTCGAGAATCAGTTCGAGACCGAAGTCAAATTCGTTGCCGAAGGCGTATCCGGGCTGCAGGATCAGCGATACTGCCATCGCGGCGAGGTTCTTAAAGGAGTCGGTCATGGCTTCCTGCTGCGCCATAATGGCTTCGGTCGCGTCGCCGATGTCGCCGGACGGGTCGAGCGGCAGCGAGGCCTCCTGCTGGGCGAAGCCCAGCACGTAACTGTCCAGGATCGACATGGCGTGGCCCGTCATGGCCATCGAGAAGCCCGCAGCCGTTAAGCAGCCGATGACCGAATCGAGGTGACCGAGGGTCGCCGGTCCAGGGGATGTGCGGGCCTTCATGCTGATGGCCCAAGGATGCAGTGCCAGGACACTGCGCGTCGACCCCGCCCGCTTCCGCATCGCCGCCCGCCACTCGTCCCCAGCACTCGGCGTCGCGAATTCGGAGTGCACGATGTCGAGCATCCCGTCGAGAAGATCTTCCTTGTCCTTCAAATGGTAGTAGAGCGACATGGCCGTTATGTCGAGTGCGGCGGCCAGCTTGCGCATGCTGAGCAACTCGATCCCGTCGGCATCGGCCAGCGCCATGGCGACCCTGATCGCTCGCTCACGGGTGACCGGTGTTCTATCTTCAAGCTTCGCCATAGACATCACCATACGCCGTATGGTACTTTCGCACTGTCCACCATACACCGTAAGGTGCGACGACTGGAGATGAGAAACGTATGAGTAATACACGCACAATTGCCCGCACAGTCGGCGCGCTGATGCTTGCCGCCTTTTTCCTTTACGGCACTGGAAGCTCTATCGCGACGACCGCTTCCCCCGGCGGCCTCCTCACCGCAGGAGTGGTGCTCATGGTGTTGAACTCGGTGGCCGTGATCGCGATCGGAGCTGTCATGCTTCCTGTCCTTTGGCCACACGCTCCAGGAATCGCGGCCAGCTACCTCGCCACCCGGATCTTCGAGGGTGGGTTTTTGGCGGTCGGCGCGGTCGCGCTACTCGCAGGCATGGGCGGCACCAACTTCCTTGCATACAACATTGCGATGGCGGGCCTTGGCGTCGGTAGCCTGCTGTTCTGCATTGCGCTCTACCGCTCACGCCTCGTGCCACGGTTCCTGGCCGTGTGGGGATTTATTGGCTACGCGTTATTCGCGGGCGGGTGCTTTCTCGAACTCGCCGGCGTAGTGGGTGCCAGCCTCGTTTCCACCGTTCCGGGTGGCCTGTTCGAGCTGTTCTTCGCCATTTGGCTCATTGTGCGGGGCTTTGGCACGACCGCAGCCGTAACGGCTCGGGCATGACCGTCCCCTGTCCCACAAAAGGCCAGCCGTGATTGGGCACCGCTCCGGCCAGGCCACCGGTCGCGTCACCGCCGCCCGGCTGTGCGCAGCGCCGAAAGACGTTACCGGTAAGCGGTACCCTGCAGCCGAACTAGGAGGCACATCTTGAAGGCAATAGTTCAGCGGGACTACGGCGATGTAGAAGTGCTCAAAGTGGAAGACATCGACCATCCGGTCGTTGGTCAAAACGACGTTCTCGTCCGCGTGGTAGCCGCGAGCCTCAACCATGCCGACTGGATTCACATGTCGGGCACACCGCTTGTCGCGCGATTGGCCTTCGGCACTCGAAGACCGAAAGCGATGACGCGGGGCAAGGATGTCGCGGGCGTCGTCGAGTCGGTCGGCACCAACGTCACGGCCTTCCGCCAGGGCGACGAGGTCTACGGAGAGCTCAGTTCAGGAACCTTTGCGGAGTACGTCGCCGCACCCGCCTCCCTTCTGGCGCGAAAGCCGGTCAATTTGACCTTCGAGCAAGCCGCCGCGGTGCCTCTGTCCGGGATGACAGCTTTGGTCGGCTTGCGCGATGCCGGTTCGGTGACGCCCGGTCAGCGGGTGCTGGTCAATGGGGCATCCGGGGGAGTGGGGACTTTCGCTGTGCAGATCGCGAAGGCGCTCGGCGCCGAGGTCACCGCCGTGAGCAGCGCCGCCAACGCTGCGCTCGTACTTTCACTCGGTGCCGACCACGTCGTCGATTACGGCCGCGACGACTTCACCCGTGGAACCGCTCGGCACGACGTCATCTTCGATCTGATCGGGAACCACACGCTGACCGAATTGCGCAGCGCACTCATTTCCAAGGGAGTCCTCGTGCTCTCCAGTGGCACAGGCGGACGCGTGGTCGGGCCTACGGGGCGCATCCTCAAAGCCGTTGCCATATCGCCATTCATTGGCCAAAAACTCAAACCATTCACCCAGAATGGCAGCACGAAAACGCTGAACGAGCGACGCGACCTGATTGAGGCCGGGCGGGTGACCCCCGTAATCGATCGCATCTATGGGCTTGCCGAGGTGCCCGCTGCCATGCGGTACTTCGTCGACGAGCACGCCCGTGGAAAGGTCGCGATAAGCGTCTGATCTCGGAAGCGGATGTACCCGACCTCATTTAGCCGTTGGACCGGAGGGCTTCGATGAGCAGCGCGGTGAGCCCCCCCATCGGTCGCGGGCCAGGTGCGCCACGCATCCCACTGAGCGGGTGTCAGCAGCCCAAGGAACCAATCGACCATTGCGAGCAACCATACTCAGCCAATATGCAAACGTGGTGCTGGCCGTTGCCCCTCACCATGTGCTCGTCAACCTCACTAGTGCCATCGCTTTGTAGCTGTCATCGGAGTGGCCAGGGACCCACTCAGGCTTCGAGCTAGAGCGGCGGTCGGAAGTCGGTTCGCGTCTGCGAGTGCCGGCGGAGCGCGGCGAGCTGTTCGGCACGCTTGGGGAGCACGACGTTGGTCGCGTTCGTGCCCGTCACCACGACGGTCTGCTCGCCCAGCGCCCGGGTGATCTCGTCCGCGAGGCGCCGGCCCATTCGCGGTGCCAACTTCAGCAGCTGGTTGCCAAGTCGAGTTGGGCCAGCGGCCTTCATCGCCGCTGGCGTTGGGTAGCGCTGCAGCAGATCCAGCACCGCCGGATGGTCCAGGTGCGGGCCCAGGACCCGCTCCAACGCAGAGTGGATCTGGGCGAGCAGGCCCCGGATACGGTTGCTCGTGGCCGTGATCTGGCCGACGACATCGTCGTCGAAACCGCAAAGCATCGAGAGCTCAGCGACCTGCTCATCGGCCAGCTGCAGCGACCGCAAAGCGTGCGGGAGGCTCCTCGCGGCTTGGGCGATGATCGCGGCATCGCGGGCGTCGGTCTTGGCTTCGCCCGCGTGCAGGTCCGCGACGCGCCTCATTGCCAGCCCCGGCAGGTAGCCCACGAGCACGTCTGAACCGCGGCATCCGGGCAATTCAGGCGACTGAAAAGTCCCCCTGCTTCGCCCGCAAGCCCAACCGCCAACGGGAGGGTTCATAGCGACCGGTGCGTCCGGTGGCGACGTCGGTCGAGCCATCTCGTTTCTCGGGCCCGCGGCTGGACCGGCGACGCGGCCGACTGCCATACTGGGCCCGGCGGGGAGGGGACCTGATGCCACGACTGACGACATCCGTTCTGGGGAGCATCGCTCTGGTGCTCGGACTGGTGGCCTGCTCGCCCCCGACAACCCAGACTCCACCGCTCGACACGGCCGTTCACACTGATGCGTCGGCCCCGCCCGACGGCGCGGTCGACGTCGTCATCCCCGACGGTGTCATCGGCACGGCCGAGCTCACGTCGGCCTCGGGGGACGACACCGTCTCCGGAACCGTCGTCGTCATGGCCGCAGGCGGCGGGTTCGACGTCGCACTGAAAGACTTCCACTCGGACGTTCCCGGAGGCTTGCAACTGTTCTTCAGTCCCTGGTCGGAGACCACGACTTGCCTGGCCGACATGTACAACTTCTCCTTCGGCAACCTATCCACGGACGCCGATCAGCCCGGGCTGAGTTTGGGAGACAGAGACTACTCCCGGGGCAACCCCAGCTACTTCCTGACTGCCGTCATCACGGAGACCGACCCGAGCACGACCGATCCTGACGGCTGCGTGCTCACTCCCCGGGCGGTCGGCACGATCACCTGGGACGTGCCGGACACCCGGCCCGGGCTGCTCGCCGTTGACACCGGTTCCCGGTTCGGCGCCGGCGGCGCCACCGCCACAACCGATGGTGCCCCCATCTCCTACCGGGCGGTCGCTGGCGACACGCTCAACGACATCGCCGACCGCTTCGGCATCACGGTCGACGATCTCGGCTTCCTCAACCCACTCACTAGCCGCCAGCTCCAGGCCGGTGACGATTTGAACCTCCAGGTGGCACTGCGTGGCGGCGCCTCGGTCCCGCCGCCTTGGGCCTGAACGCCGCTTCAGGGCATGAACCGCCGCCCAGGGGATAGTGGCCGTGTACAAACCTCCTCCGAGCGCGTGTGTTCTTGTTCTAATGCGGCACGGTGAGGCTGAGCCAGCGTTCTTCGATGGCGTAGCCGAGGTGTTCGTTCATACGGATGCTGCCGGCGTTGACTTGAGCACCACCCGTGCCGAAGATCCTGACGCCGTCGTGGGCCAACGCCGTGATCGATGCGGCCTTGACGGCAACGGCGAGCCCTCGTCGGCGGTAAGTGCGGTGGACGGAAGTGAATTCGGTTTCCGCGCGCGCGGCAGTCAGGCTCATTACGCTGACGGCCACGAGTTGTCCGTCATGGATGGCGCCAAAGAGACGGCAGCCGAATGTCCACAGGTCGAGCACGTCGGACTCGTCGCGGTGGGGCACGGATGTCGCTGGCGTGTACGGGTAGTCGGCGTGGTTCATGGCTTCGAGTGCTGTGACCTGAGGCGCCCAGCTGGCATCGAGTTCCTCGATCCGGAATCCTTGGCCTGTTGCCGCCACGACGGCGGCGTGCAGAACCGTCAGGTTGGGTGGATCGCTCAGGCGCAGGCGGGCACCCCACGATTCGCCGACAACGAAGTACCCCGCCTCGGTTAGACGCTTCAAGCGTGGATCGTTGACTTGGACTACCTGGATATCCGCGTTCACGGGGCCTTCAGGCTTGCGATCATGTCGAGAAGTCGGTCGCGGTCGCGGCGGTACAGTGCGGCATGCTCCAGGAAATCATTGCGGCCCGTGTCGGCGGCACGTTGATCCGTGAACACGGCCAGATCCTCCATGCGGTGCGCTGCCGCCCGAAGAACGGCAGCCTGGTCGAACTCATGACCGTAGGAGCGAATGAGCGCATCGAGCCGGCCGAGGCGAGCATCCCAGTCCGGAGCGTCAGGGTCTGCGTACTCGCCGAGCGGGACGAGTCGATATGCGAGGTACGCGAGGTCCCAAATCCGTGGCCCGGGGGAGGCCATGTCAACGTCGATGAGACCGGTGATGTGCCCGTCTTGGAAGACCATGTTGTACGGTGCGACGTCGTTCAGGCACACCACCTCGATTGGTTCGTGTGCAGGCAACTGCCATTCAGCGGCCGCGTGCGCGAGGGGTGCGCTCGCGTCATGTACCCGTCGGAGCAAGGACCCAGCCTCGTGCAGGATCGTCGACGACCAGATCCAGCTGGGCAACGGGTAGTTGCCGACGATTCCCGGAAGGTAGGAGAGCACTTCGCGGCCCTGCTCGTCCATGCCGAAGGGCTCAGGTACTGCCGTCACTCCCGCCGCGCGGAGTGTGCTCAGAAGTTGATGTACCGCGGGAGTCCAAGGACCGGCGGGGCGGTGAACGGTATCGCCCACCCGCACGACCATGCTCGAGTTTCCACCGGCCAGAACCTCTTCATCCATCCCACCAACCTAAAGGCTGCAAGCGGAACCTCAGGGCGAAATGTCGTGCACCCGGGTCAGACGGAGCCTCGCCAGTTCGTGACCGCGGCCCGGTTGGCGTCGTTGAGTCCCGGGGATTCGAGGAGTGTGACCAGGTCGAGGCCGAGAAGTGCGGAGCGAAATGCGCCCTCTATTGTCGTGCCGTGAGTTGTCGTGGGAGGCTACCGAGATCGCGTGCGTTCACCAAACCTTCGATCCGAAGAGCCCGGCCCTCATGTTTCGCCTCGTTGACCATGGGCTCAGCTTAGGAGCGAGAGGGCGCTCGAGTACCAGTTATCGCGCAACAATCATTGCGCAATAACTGTTGTTCTTATAGGGTCAGCGGTATGTCCCCCCGCGACGCTTCACGCACCACGCTCAGCTCGGCTGCCTCCATGCGGGTCCTCGCGCATCCGACCCGGTTGCGTCTACTCGGCCTGCTTCGCGAACGCGGCCCGTTGACCGCAGCCCAGCTGGGCGACGTCGTTGATGAGGCTCCCGGTACCATCAGCTACCATCTCGGCAAGCTTGCCTCCATCGCCCTGATCGAGCCCGCCGAGGCTCAGAGCACCGACCACCGCGAACGTTGGTGGAAGGCCACGACCCTACTGACCAGTTGGGAGCCCGCCGATCTGCTCGACGACCCCGATAAGCTCGCGGCTTCTTCTGTTCTGGAGAAGTCCATTGCTCAGGCCTACGCCGCCCGGTTCACCGACTACATCGACGCGACACCTGCCCTGCCTCGTGAGTGGGTCGCGGCAGGCGCGAGCGGGGATCGCAGCCTGCGTCTAACGATCGAGGAGCTGGGCACCATGCGTGCCGAGCTCGAAGCCCTGGTCACCCGGTGGGTCGACGCGAGCGCTGCTCACGACCCGGCGACGGCCGATGGCGCCGAGCCTGTGGTGCTCGTCTACCAGGCCTATCGCCGTCCCTGAGTCAGACCGCCGATGAGCAAGAACATGAACGAGGCGCTGCCTCGCGATCGCCGCGCAACCGGCGCCCTCTCGGCCCTGCTGGCTGCCCACGCGATCTCGCAAACGGGCAACGTGATCACAGCGTTCGCCATCCCCTTCTACGTCCTCGGCCTCGGCGGGTCGGGCGTCGAGGTGGGAATCGCGGCATTCTTCGCTACCGCCCCGGTTGTGGTCGGCGGGGCGCTCGGCGGGGTTGTCGTGGACCGGGTGGGTCACCGCCGAGCGGCGATCGTTGCGGACCTCGTGAGCGGTGCCACCGTGCTGGCCATGCCGGTACTGGCGCTGACCGTCGGGCTGCCATTCTGGGCCCTTCTGATCCTGGTATTCGCGGGCGGACTACTCGACACCCCGGGACAGACCGCCCGCCGCGTCATGCTGCCCGGGCTGACGGTACGGGCCGGCGTGCGGATCGAGCAGAGTGTCGGGCTCCTCGACGGCTCTGAGCGCTTCGCCAAGCTGATCGGCGCCTCGATCGCCGGCCTGCTCGTCGCGCTCCTGGGGCCGATCGCAGCCCTCTTCGTCAACGCGGCAACGTTCGCGGTCTCAGCACTGCTGACCTGGACGTTCGTGGCAGCCGTCCCTGCCACCGTCAGGCTGAGCGGCGACAGCGTTGACACTCCCCGTACCTCGTATTGGGCCGACCTGGCTGAAGGCTTCCGCTTCGTCATCCACGACCCGCTGATGCGTTTGGTCGTCGGCCTCGTGCTGGTCACGAACCTGCTCGACGCCGCCCGCGGCTCGACCCTGATGCCCCTCTATGCGAACGATCGTCTGGGAGGCGCGGCCGCTCTGGGTCTGCTGGTGGCGGTCATGGGCGGTTGCGCTCTGGTGGGCAACGTGGCCTTCGGATTCGTCGCTCACCGTGTGCCCCGCCGCGTGACCCTGGCGGTTTGCTTCGCCGTGGCTGGCGGCCCGTCCAGCGCTGCCTTCGCCATCGGGGCGCCGCTGCCCGTGCTCGTCGCAATGACCGCGCTCTCGGGCTTGGCGGCTGGGGCGATTAATCCGATTCTCGGAACGGTGGAGCTTGAACGCGTTCCCGAACACATGCGCGGCCGGGTGTTCGGCTTGATCAACGCCGGTGCGTGGGCGGGGGTGCCGTTCGGCGCCCTGCTCGGCGGCATCGCCGCCGACACGATCGGACTGTCGCTCGCCTTCGGAATCGTCGCGGTCGTCTACACGCTCGTCACGCTGAGTCCACTGACCGGAGGAGCTTGGCGGCACATGGAGCGGCGCCCGGCCGTGATGCCCGCGAAGTGAACGCCCCAACGCTCGCCAGTCCATGCCTGGTAACCTGTGCCCCGAGATGGAAAGCGCGTCCACTGGTTCTGGGGCGTTGCTGGCATCGTCACTCTCTCCTCAATTGGCAGCATCTCCAGTGCCGCCGAGACGCTGCTGGTGCAAATGACCAATTTGTAGATCGCCAATCCGCGGCGGGCAACAATGGTTGGACGCGGCAGCTGTACCAGCACTCATCTCCCGCGTCTAAGGAAGAAGATTCATGGCTTCTCGAACCCCCAGGCTCTCTCTGGTCGTACTTATCGTGTTGGCCCTCAGTGGGTGTTCGGCTGGTGTTGGCGCCAGCGATACAGCGTCGGCTACAGGGGGAGCGATCGAGTTGGCAGTATCGGAGACGTGCGCTGATGGGGCGGACCCGCAATGCGTTCAGGTCAATGGCGAGAATGTTGTTCTCCCATCCGCACTTGAGCGAGCTGGAGTGAAGGATGCCACCATCGCCGAAGGTGAGGGGCAGAACGCGGTCGACGTGACGTTCACCGAAGACGGGGCGATCGTCTTTAACGCCCTCACGGTGAAGGCTGTCCAAGCCGGAGATTCGGCGCGCCTGATTATCAAGATCGGCGGCGAGATACAGGCTGCCGCCGTGGTGATGGAAGCCTTGGAGGATGATCATGTGCAGATCAGCATCGCTCCAGACGACAACGCCCAAAGAATCGTAGACCTGATTCACAAAGGCTGAGAAGCGTCGGCGCTCTGGCTCCGACTGGTGTCGATCCGTTCACCCACGAAATCCACAGTTGTGCCGACGGCGACAGTATGAGAACTACCGCCCTTGTTCCGGAACCGGGGGCGAGACCCGGTATGCTTCGATGAGCATCATCCAATTGGTAGGCTAGAACGCATTCCAAGTGGAGTGCGTCCACCCCATGCCCCCGGCCAAGTCTCGCCGGTCGCATCGTGGGAGCCGCCGCGGCAAACGTGACGACGTGCGTCAAGCGTATTTTGACGCGACCCACTGCCCGTAGTGGCCCGCCTCCTGTTCGGGATCCTCAGCTGGGCGAGCATGACCTGCCATTAGTGCCTGTTTTGCGCGCCGAAAAGCCGTGTGAACCTGCGACAAGTAGGAGGAACATGCCATGAAGATCCCCGCCATGAAACGAAGAGATTTTCTCAAGGTTGGCGGTGGTGTGGTCGCTGGCGCGGCCGTTGGCATCACCGGCACGAACGTTGGCAACAATCTAGGAGCCGGTGGGGAACTCGCGGCTGTGGCCTCAAGCCGGGGACTGACCGGTGCCGAGGCCCGTGCGGCTCTGACGTCGGTGGTGCCACCCGGCAAGTATGATCCGTTCTTCATGTTCGCGTCCGGCGGGCACTCCGGTCAGATCTCGATCATCGGCATCCCTTCGATGCGGCTGCTAAAGATCATTCCCGTGTTCTCTCGCGATTCATTCTCTGGATATGGCTTTGGTACGGACGTTGACGGCGTCATCCCGCGGGGGTCCGATCCGACCAAGAGCAATCTGCTGAGCTGGGGCGACACCCACCATCCCGCCCTCTCGGAAACCGAAGGCCGGTATGACGGCCGCTGGCTGTACGTCAACGACCGTGCCAACGGGCGGATCGGTATGGTTGACCTCGCCGACTACAAGACGAAGCAGATCTACGACATCCCCAACATCGGCAGCGCTCACGGCGGAGTGTTCGTCACGCCCGATTCCGAGTACGCCCATGTGTCGTCCATCACTCCCCGGCCGATTACCGATAACGGATATGCGCCGCTCGAAAGCTACGCGGACCTTTATCGAGGCTTCTCGAGCTGGTGTGCGATCGACCAGACGACGGGCCACCTGGTGCCCGAAAAAAGCTTTCAGATCGAGCTCCCACCCTATAATCAGGATCTCGCAGACATGGGCAAGCTGGCCAGCGCGGGCTACGGGTTCCTGAATTCGTTCAACGCCGAGCTCTCGGTCGGCATGTCTCACAAGAACCCGCCGATTGAAATCGGGGCGGCCAAGAACAAATACGACTACCTCCACGTCATTGACTGGAAGAAAGCCGAAAAGGTCGTCGCGGCAGGCAAGATCATTATGCGGAACGGCATCCGCGTGATCCCATTGCAAGTGGCCATCAGTGAGGGCATCCTGCACTTCATTCCTGAGCCGAAGAATCCGCATGGAGTTGAGGTCTCTCCCGACGGAAACTACATCGTGATCGCGGGCAAGCTCGACCCGGCCGTGACGGTGTACTCGATCACGATGATCAAGAAGGCCATCGAGGACAAGAACTTCGAGGGCACGGACCGCTACGGCGTTCCGATCATCCCGATCACGGCCGTCACTGCGGCGCATGTCGAACTCGGTGCCGGGCCGCTCCATACGCAGTACGACGGCAAAGGCAACGCGTACACGAGCCTCTTCATTGACAGTGCGATCATCAAGTGGACCCTGGGTCCCGATGCCGGTGTGACTGAAAAACCGTTTACCGTTCTTGAGAAGATCCCCGTGCACTACAACATTGGCCACCTCGCGATCCCCGGCGGAGACACCGTAGCGCCGGTCGGGACGTACATGGTCGCCCTCAACAAGTGGTCGCTCGATCAGGTGCAGAAACTTGGTCCGCAGCATCCGGTGAACTTGGAGCTTTTCGACATTGATCACACGCCGCCACGCGTGCTAAGCAGTTTGCCCCTCGGCGGATCCGAGCCGCACTATGCGCAGATTATCAGCGTCGACCGGCTCAACCCGCTCACGGTCTACCCTCCGGGTACCAACCCGGAGACCATGGCTAAATCGGAGTTCGCGACCGCCTCCGGGCAGGAACGAATCGTGCGCGCGGACGGCTTCGTCGATGTCTACGCGACTGTCATGCGCAGCCACTTCACTCCGGAGCAGATCCCGGTCACTGTCGGTGAGAAGCTGCGCATCCACCTGACCAACATCGAGACAGCGGAAAACGCCACACACACATTCGCAGTGCCCAATCACAACCTTCAGGCCACGCTCGACCCGGGGGAGACCGTGAGCGTGGAGTTCACCGCCGACCGGGTGGGATCGTTCGCCTTCTACTGCGCCCAATTCTGCTCTGCCATGCACATGGAAATGTACGGGTGGCTGCTTGTAGCACCGGCGGGTGCCTGATGAGGCCGGCATCCTCGCGACGCGCGGGCCTTGCATCGTTGTTCTTGACCGTGGTCCTGCTGGCGACGGCATGCAGCACCGGCGGGGCTCAGCCTGACCGGTCGGCGACGTCCTCGTCCAGCTCGTCCACCGCGGTGCTTGCCGTGGTCGGCAAGGAGTTCTCCTTTACGCCGGCCGCCCTCACTGCGGTCGCGGGCGAAACGACGATCCGCTTCACGAACAAGGGAACGACAGGGCATGACCTCTTGATCGATGAGTTGCATGTGCATCTCATGGCTGATGCCGGTGAAACCGTCGAGGCAGACGTCACCCTCGCATCGGGCACATACGCGGTGTACTGCTCGATACCCGGGCATCGGTCAGGCGGAATGGAAGGAACGCTGACGGTCTCATGACGGCAGGAACCGAAGGTTTCGCCCGCTTTTTCCGGCAAGGTTCGGTGACGCGAATCGGAATCGCGCGGATCGTTGCCGGTGCTGCCGGGATCGCTTTGGTACTCGTCGCTGCCACATTGCCGATCTGGCAAATGAGGTTCCTCGCCCCCCAATACCCAGCCGGCCTCGACATCGAAGCGTACGGCAACAGCGTCAGTGGCGACCTGAGTGAGATCACGGTGCTCTCGCATTACATCGGGATGCCACGCTTCGACGCTACGGGAATGCCCGAGATGACGCTGTGGCCGTTTGTGATCCTGCTCGCTGTGCTGGGAGTAATCATTGCGACAGCGGCGGACAGAGCCTGGTGGCGACGTCTCGCCTGCACCGGATTGTGGCTTATACCTGTCGGGGCGCTGGCCGATGTGCAGTTCCACCTCTGGCAGATGGGACACAACCTGGATGGTTCCGCACCGATGACCATCGACTCTTTCACCCCACTGGTCGTGGGCCCGACCGTGGTTATGAACTTCACAATGTGGGGCATTCCCGGATCGGCTCTCGCGCTGATCGCGGCCGCCGCCGCACTGGTGACGTTCGCCCCGGCAATCCCACGACGCATCCCACGGCGTGTCTCCGAGCGCTGAACGCAGCGCTCACCCGTTCCACTCACGAACACCAAGCAGTTTGGCAGGACATTCGAATGTCTAATAAAGCAGACGAGCCAGTCGAGACAGGCGACAACCGGGTGAGAAAGACCGGTGCCGGCGTGGCAGGTAAGGGGCACACTCTCAGCCGTCGCAACCTCCTCGCCACCCTCGGGATCGCGGCAGCCGGCGGAAGTGCCATAGCCCTCGGGTTCCTCAACGACGACGCGGAGGCGACAACCGGGCAGGGAGGAACGAATGGAAAGAAGGGGAAAGGACCGGAGCACGCGTGGTGCATGGTCATCGACCTCCGAAGCTGCGACGGCTGCAAAGCGTGCACAATCGCCTGTCAACAGCGGCACAAGCTACCGGAGGAGCAGACCTGGATAAAGGTGTATTCGATGGAGGACAGTACAGGGGGCACCTATCCGATGCCACGGCCGTGCATGATGTGTGAGAACCCGCCGTGCCTGTCGGTCTGCCCGGTGAGCGCCACCTTCCGCACTGACGAAGGGCTCGTCCTCGTCGACCCGAACACCTGCGTCGGCTCCCGGGCCTGCATGGCGGCCTGCCCCTACGAGGCGCGCTACTTCAACTGGAACGAACCAAAACCAGTCACCATGATGCCGTTCCCTCCGACGCCGCAAATGCCGGTGCCCCAACAGAAGGGAACAGTCGGCAAGTGCGTTCTATGCGCAGACCGACTGCCGTACGGTGAACTACCCGCGTGCGTGACCGGCTGCCCAATGGGTGTCATGTATGTCGGTGACCTGATCACCGACGTCGCCGTGAATGGCCTCGGTGACGTCAAGGTACTCTCCGAATTTCTCAAAGAGAACGACGCCGTGCGATTCAAGGAGGAACTCGGGACCAACCCGCGGGTTTACTACATTCGCGGCCACGGACAGGACCTCTCGTGAGCAACCCGGTCCGGGACGCAGCGCTTCGCCCATTCGGGACCCCCAGCCGCCGCTACTGGTACGCGATCACCGCCCTCGGCATTGTGGTCCTGGCCGGTGTCGTCGCCTGGATCGTACAGCTTGTGTTTGGGATGGGTGTCGCCGGCTACAACGATCAGGCGTTCTGGGGCATCTACATCGCCGACGTGATCACATTCATTGGGGTCAGTTACGGCGGAGCGGTGGTTTCCGCGATCCTGCGCCTCACCGGCGCCGACTGGCGTGCACCGCTCACCCGGCTTGCCGAGGGCACCGCAGTAGTGACTGTGCTTGTGGGCACGGCACTCATCATCCCGCACCTGGGACGCCCGGAGCGAGTCTGGGAGCTGTTGACCCAACCAAACTTCGCGGCCCCAGTGTTCTGGGACTTTATCGCCGTGATGACCTATACCGCCGCATCCCTGGTGTTCTTCCTGTTGCCACTCG
Organism: Cryobacterium sp. TMT2-17-1; assembly: GCF_004402765.1. Taxonomy (NCBI): domain Bacteria; kingdom Bacillati; phylum Actinomycetota; class Actinomycetes; order Micrococcales; family Microbacteriaceae; genus Cryobacterium; species Cryobacterium sp. TMT2-17-1. The sequence continues at coordinate 19,703 of NZ_SOGC01000041.1, read as the reverse complement.
TGCCGGACATGGCCATCCTGCATGGTGAGGGCCCGCACCGGCTCGGCCGGTTCAGAGCCGGCTTGTACAGAGTCCTATCTCGCGGCTGGGTGGGTAACCCTGTACAACGGAAGGTGCTGAACCGGTCACTTGGACTGGTGTCGATCATGATCATTCCCTTGGCGGTGTCGGTGCATTCCGTGCTGTCATGGGCCTTCACACTAACCAACCGCCCCTGGTGGAATGAAAGCATCTGGGCGCCGTACTTCGTCGTCGCAGCACTCTACTCGGGCGTAGCGCTGGTCATTCTTGTCGTCGCGTCATTCCGTCGTGGCTACCACCTGGAGGCGTTTATCACCCCAAGACACTTCGTCCGTCTCGGGATGCTGCTGGTCACTTTCTCCGCGACCTACCTCTATATGACCTTTGCGGATCTCCTGCCTGGCGCGTACATCGGTGAACCAGACACCCTCGCAGTGTTTCACGAGCTCCTGCTCGGCCGCCTGGCCGTCTGGTTTTGGCTATTCGTTATCGTCGGGGGCGTACTGCCGATCGTGATCATGGCGTTGCCCTGGACCAGGAATGTGTGGGGCATCGTCACAGCGGCGGCCCTCGTCGTTCCGGCAATGTGGCTGAAACGGATGCTCATGGTCGTTGCTCCGGCCACATTCGACAACATGACCGGAACCTTCGGCGACTTTCGAATCACATGGGTCGGAGTGGCCATGACCCTCGCCGCAGCGGCCGCCGTTCCGCTGCTGCTCATGCTGCTCTTCCGGGTGGTGCCCCTGTTGTCCATCGACGAGATCGAGGAGATCGACGCCGCGAATGGGACTATCCGGAAAGCAGAATCCGGGCAAAAGGTCGATGGTAACGGGCGGATGGCCCGATCCGTGGGTATCGTCGTCCTGCTCGTGGGGCTGATGGGTGGGGCGGCAGTCGGGGCTGCGGCTCCCGCTCAGGCGGACACGACGTCAGACACGGCATCCATAGCCCTGACCGGGGTGGAAGCGACCGGCCTAGTGCGGCTCACCGCGACCCTCACCGATCCGGACGGTCGACCCATGTCCCAGGGGGATGTCGAATTCCTCACGACGACGAGCGCACTGGGGGAACGGCTCCTTCCCCTGGGCACAATCGCCACCGATACCACGGGCGTCGCCGTCCTGACCCTGGGCGGAGACTCTGACCACCTCTACCGGCCGTCAGAGGCCGGGCCGCAGGAATTCTTCGCCCACTACACACCGTCTATGGGCGAGCAACCGATCACAGACTCGGTAACCGTGAATGTCACGGTGGGCCAGTCGGCATACCATCCGGCCGAACCCAAACCCTTTGTCACGATGGGAAAGGTCACGGTCATAGCGATCTTCACCATCGTCGCCGCCATCTGGTTGACGTTGACCGTGCAGATTGTAAAGGTCCGACGGGTCTGTACCGACGCCCAGCTCAACCAGGACACGCAGGGCAGCGAGGGCGGGAAGGTCACCTCCGGCTGACCCCGGACCAGCTACGAAAAAAGGAACGTCCACGACAATATCGCGGGCGTTCCTTGTATGCCCTTTGGCACCCGTCTCAGAGACGGGGGGCAGGCTCCGGTGACTCGGGTGTAGCGGCCACCGGGGCATCGAGGCCTGATTCGGCGGGGGTCGTACTCTGCATTTCGCTCTTCAAAATCTTTGTCGACTGCCCAAGGCTGCGAGCAAGGGCGGGAAGTTTGGACGAGCCGAAGAGAAGCACGACGATTGCAAGGATGATCAGGGAATGCCATCCGGTTAGGTTGCTGAACATGCGGGTCCGATCTGTAATTCGGTAGGGGTGTCGATACCGCCCCCATCCAGGGGGAGGTGGACAACGTCAATCCGAAATCTCCGCGGCCGCTCAATCGCGACGCTAAACGTCGCTGAACGCCTCCGAACTAGCGATGACCTACTAGGTAATTTAGCACTCTGCGTTGCGGACCCGGAGTGGGGACGACGACGAGATCGATATTCGGGCGAGCAATGAGGTCGTTGTTGCCGCCGAAAGCATTCGAAACTATTAATTCTTCAGCGAGCTGGTCGGCGCTTTCCTGGCCCCGGCTCAAGACGGGGACAAGTCGAGCTGATTCAGTCTTCTCAGCGGGAATGTGGCCTCCTTGGTCCAGCCGCCGGCCCCGATGATACCGACTGTGACGGTGTAAGTACCGCCGACAATGCGCAACGCCGCGGCGTTCTCATCCCAGTGGGTACAGCTCCGCGGTTCGAGGGCGAGTTGAACGGCCTCGCTCTCGCCCGCGTGGAGGTGCACTCGGGTGAAAGGGGCGATTTGTCGCAGGTGACCAGGCTCTGCTCCTTGGTGTCCCGCAGGAGTGAGATGTTCCCGGGCGAGCCGGATCCGCCAGCAGGCACGGCGCGACTCTCCTCGCACGCCACCACCTCCTGGGTACCCCAACGTGCTGGCCTGAAGTACATGCGGACCGACGTTTTTTTATTTGCGGCCAGCAGACCCCGCGGATTCCGCGGGCCCCCTTGATGCCCTACTCTGACGACACAAGAGATTTTCACTGCGGCATTGTGCCGTGGTATCCGAGTGAATCTCCCCACCCGGGAGCTTCCATGCGCGCACACCGTCACATCCGATCCGCGGTCGCGGTTTCGGTCGTGTTACTTACCATCCTGGCCGGATCCACCGGCATGGCTGCCGCCCCCAGCGCGTCGGCCGCGTCGAGTGCCACCACTCTCTCATTGAGCCCGAACACCGGCCCGGCCGGCTCCACACTCACCGCCAGCGGACGCGGATTTCCGCGAAACACCGCGGGCACGGTGACCATGGGAACTACCCGTCTTGCGGTTCAAACCTGGGCGAACGGAACCTTCAGCGCCGATCTGACGGTTCCCAACACCACAACCAGCATCCTGCCGGTGACGGCAACAGTAGGCACCGTGACGGCCAGCGCGTCCTTCACCGTCAGCTTCGCCCCCGTCTCCACCGCGGTGGACCCGGCAGCCACCACCACCCTCACCCAGCAGGCCATTACAACGAGCGCCCCGATCAGCGCGTCCCGTCTACGTTTCGGGGTGGCCACCCCGGGCGGCGCCCTGGCGAATTCCGAACTGGACGCGGTCGCCACTCTCGTAAACGAGAGCCCCTCGATCGTGATGTCGTACAAAGACTTCAACCAGGCCTTGTCGATCGCCGAACTCGACTCCGTGCGGGCGCGCGGAGCCACGAGCCTAATCACCTGGGAACCCTGGGTTTGGGGCGGCGGGCTAAGCCAGCCGGCCTACTCTTCTACTCGCGTCACTGACGGCACCTACGACACCTACCTCACCCAGTGGGGCCAGGCCCTGGCCGCCTGGGGGCAGCCGGTGATGCTGCGCTACGGCCATGAGATGAACGGCAACTGGTATCCCTGGGCGGATAGCGTTAACGGCAACGCCCCGGGCGACTACGCTGCGGCCTGGCGCCACGTGCACGACGTCGTCGCCGCAGCCGGAGCCACCAACGTGTCCTGGGTCTGGAGCCCGAACATCCCGTACACCGGTTCGACCCCGCTGGCCGGACTTTACCCCGGCGCCGCGTACGTCGACGTCGTTGCGCTGGACGGGTACAACTGGGGTACGTCGGCGGCCTGGAGCACCTGGCAGGCACCAGCGGCCCTCTTCGACACTGGGCTCGCCCAACTGCGCGCACTGGCGCCCGGGAAGCAGATCATTATCGCCGAAACCTCGTCCGCCGAGGCCGGCGGGTCGAAGTCGAAGTGGAACACCGCCTTGGTGGCCTACCTGGCGAAGCAACCCGACGTCACCGGTTTCGTCTGGTTCCACTTCCTCAAGGAGACCGACTGGCGCATCAACAGCTCGACAACCTCCACAAGCTCCCTCACCAAGGCGCTGGCGGCGCGCTCGGTGAATTGAGCCGCCAGGTTGGTGACAGCCGACCGCTGAAATAGGAAGAACCCCTGGTTCTGACGAAGATGTCAAAGTCGCCACGAACAAGGAAGTGCTCTTGTCCCACGCTAATGACCGATTGAACCATCACGGGAGGGCTGTGCTCGTTCAGCGCGTCATCGGTAAAGGCCAGCCAGTGACTCATGTTGCGAAGGAACTCGGCATCTCGCGGCAGTACTCCCACCGGTGGATTACACCGATACCGCACCAAAGGCGACGCTGGCCCGGCCGCCAAGTTGTCCGGGACGTAGTTATGAGAATCGGCGCGCCGCAAAATTCCGGCGAACGCGGAGGGATCCAAGACATGGGCGTGAGACGTCTCGTATCCCTAGGGTTACAAGGCAACTTCGCGGATCGCACTCGGGCGGGGTAAGAACTTGCCACAGCGTGACGAGACGTGCGATCGGCGCCTCGGTCAAGCCCCGGCATGGACCTGCGCTTAAGGTGACCCGATAGCATCGACCTTTTGTCACAATTCGCTCGGGTCTTTAGATACTGTCCAACCGAAATCGGCGTGGCAGATGTATGCTTTAGATCAACGCGAATTTTCGCGTATGTCATCGGGATTGTTACTTTCGGCAAAACCTGAGACGTAACTTCATGTGCGGTTATGCGCATGGGCAAATACGTCTTCTAGGGTCCGAGGAATATCCATGACTAATCCCCGTCTTATAGACCGCCTCCGTGGCGGTCTCATTGTGTCCTGCCAAGCGCTTCCAGGCGAACCCCTGTTCGCTGCCGGAGGCGGCGTGATGCCGCTCTTCGCGATGGCCGCTGAGCAGGGAGGGGCAGTCGGGATCCGGTGCAACTCCGCGCGTGACGTCCTCGAAATCAAGGCGGCTGTTGGGCTTCCTGTGATCGGTCTCATAAAGCACCAGTACCTGCCGTACGAGCCATATATCACCGCCACGATGACTCAGGTGCAAGCTCTTGTGGCCGTGGGCGCAGATATCGTGGCAGTGGATTGCACTCTCCGTGAGCGTGTGGACAAACTCAGCCCGGCTGGCTTCATTGCTCAGATCCGGGCCGCATTCCCGAATCTTGTCCTTATGGCAGATGTCGCCACCCTCAAGGAAGGCTTGGCCGCGGCCGAGTCTGGTGTCGATTTCGTGGGGACCACGCTAAGCGGGTATACGCCCCAATCCCAAGGGGCCCCCGGTCCGAACTTTTCGCTGGTCGAACAGTTGGTGGCCAGGACTGCCGTGCCAGTCATCGCTGAGGGCCGGATCCGCACTCCGCTGCAGGCCCGCCAGATGATCGATCTGGGTGCCTTCTGCGTGGTGGTCGGCGGTGCAATTACCCGGCCACTGGAAATTACCACGGACTTCGTAACGGCTCTCGCGTAAGCGATCGCCCTTCCCTTCACCCACGACGGAGTCGTCGTGCCCGAAATGAAAGAAGCAACAGTGTTTAAGCAACTTCAGAAGGTCGGAAAAGCATTTATGCTACCGATCGCCATCCTTCCAGCCGCCGGCCTCCTGCTCGGCATCGGCGGCGCCCTGTCTAACCCGAATACTGTCAAGGCATACCCGGGATTGGACAACGCGATCCTGCAGGGAATCTTCGGCGTTATGTCCGCCGCCGGGGCGACGGTCTTCACTAATCTTGCTCTTCTGCTGTCTATTGGGCTCTGCATCGGCTTGGCGAAGCGCGACAAGGGCACCGCGGCCTTGGCCGGCATCGTGGGCTACCTGGTGATGACCGCCACCATCAAGGCGATGCTGGACATCTTCAAGCCTGGCGCCGAGCCTGTAGACACAGGCGTAGTCGGCGCTCTGGTCATCGGCGCAACGGCCGTATGGCTGCACAACCGCTACCGCAATATCGAATTGCCGGCCGTCCTTGGTTTCTTCGGTGGATCCCGTTTCGTGCCGATCGTGACTGCGTTCGCAGCGATCTTCGTGGGAATCCTTTTCTTCCTCGCATGGCCACCCATCCAGCAGGTAATGGTCAGCGCCGGCACGGCGATCGCGGGCCTTGGGCCGATAGGAACGTTCTTCTACGGGTTCTTGTTGCGTCTCAGCGGAGCTGTTGGCTTGCATCACATGATCTACCCCATGTTCTGGTTCACGTCCCTGGGTGGAACCGAGATCGTCAACGGAGTGTCGGTTGACGGCGCACAGAAGATATTCTTCGCCCAGCTGGCCGATCCCAATCACGTCGGAATGTTCACCGAAGGCACCCGCTACTTCGCCGGCCGTTTCGCGACCATGATGTTCGGCCTTCCGGGAGCCTGCCTGGCAATGTGGCACTGCATCCCCAAGGGCCGTCGCGCCAAGTACACGGGCCTCTTTCTCTCCGTGGCTCTGACCTCATTCATCACGGGCATCACTGAGCCCATCGAGTTCATGTTCTTGTTCGTCGCACCGGCGCTGTACGTGTTCCATGCCGTGCTCGACGGTGCATCCTTCTTCATCGCTGACATCCTGAACATCAGTATTGGAAACACTTTCTCCGGCGGAGTGATCGACTTCATGCTCTTTGGCGTGCTGCAGGGCAACGAACGGACCAACTGGTTGCTCGTGTTACCTATTGGCGTGGTCTGGTTCGCCCTGTACTACTTCTCCTTCCGCTTCGCGATCAAACGGTTCCGAATCGGCACTCCCGGACACTTGGAGGACACTATCGCCAGGGATGCAGAACCGGCTGCCCCGGAAGGCGCCGCCCTCGTCCCGGCTATGGTCGGCGACCTCACCGGCCAAAGCGCAGTTCAAACGGAAGCCGCAAAGGTCTTGGAAGCACTTGGCGGTGCCGCCAACCTTGAAGAGGTCGACGCCTGCATTACACGCTTACGCGTATCCGTGAAGGACCCCGCCAAGGTTGACAAGACCGCGTTGCGCAGGCTCGGCGCCACGGATGTCTTTGAAGTCCAGGGCGGCGTTCAGGCGGTCTACGGCGGCAAAGCCATCTTGTACAAGAACGCTATCAATGAGAGCCTCGGCCTCGACGACTGAAGGAGCACAACGATGCAGAACCCATTCAAGAAAAGGGGCGAGTCCGTCTACAGTCCGGTCGCAGGGCGAATCGTTTCTCTGGACGAAGTCCCGGACCCTGTCTTCGCACGGCGCTCCGTCGGTGACGGTTTCGCCATCGAGCCGACCAACGGATCGTTCCGCAGCCCGGTGGATGGCGAACTTGTCCTGATGGCGGAGACACGGCATGCTTTCGCTGTCCGCACCGACGCCGGGGCGGAGGTCCTGGTCCATATCGGAATCGACACCGTCACTCTCAAAGGAGAAGGGCTAATCGGACATCGGAAGGTTGGCGAGCGGGTTGCTCGCGGGGACGTCATCATCAGTTGCGACCTCGACGACATCAAGATGAAGGTGCCCTCGATGGTCACCCCCGTCATTTTGATGAACGGTGCCAAATTTGCCATGAGCTCGCCAGACCTTGAGGCCAATGGCGAGTCCGTGATCACGGTCCGGCGGAAGTAAAAAGGTAATCATGGAAGGAAACGCCCGCGAATCGCCCGCAGATGAGGGTTGCCTTGCGGCGCCCATGATTGCCAGGTCGGCCGGCGAACGCGATCCAGAAACGGTCTTAGGTCTGTCGACCGGTTTTTCTCCCCCAACTGCAAACGTGAATCTGCGCCGACGTGAAAAGCCGCGTTTTTGGGCAAACGGGCCCATCACGGCCCTATGCCAGGATTCGGTGCCTCAATTGCATCTGTCCATTCATGAAGTCCTGAGTCCAGCGAAGACTGCGGGACAGAAACGAAACGAGCACGACGAGGAGACTCGCCACCACAAACGAGACTGCCAACATTTTCAGGAGCGCACCCGATGGAAGTGAAGCCATCCACGCAAGCGAGCATCAAACGGGTTTACAACAACAATGTGGTTCTCGCCATAGAGTCCGACACGATGGAGGTCGTATTACTGGGCAAAGGTATCGGATTTCAGCGCCGTCCAGGAGAGACCATCGACACCTCCTTGGCCAATCAGCGCTTCGTAGCTGACGGGGCCTACCGCGCAGCCCAGGTCGCCGGGCTGCTGAGTGAGGCACCCCTGGACCAAATCGCCTTGGCCCAGACAATCACTGAACTGGGTCATGCAACACTCGGCCTCGAACCGCGACAATCTCTGATGATCCCGGTCCTGGACCACCTCACCTTCGCAGTGCGTCGGGCTATAGAAGGAATTCGCATCGATTTCCCGCTCCGTTGGGAGGTGGCCCAGCTCTACCCGTCCGAAGCAGCCTTGGGGCGTCAGGTGGTGACCTTGGTGTCCGAACGACTTGGGGTCCGACTGCAGGACGATGAGTGGGTGGCCTTCGCCCTGCACTTCGTCAATCAGCAGTGGACGAAGGGTGACTTTTCAAGGACCGTCGTCATGACCGAGACTATTGGCCGAGTATTTCTTCGCCTGGCGGAGCGGTGGGGTCAGCCCATCGACGAGAACGCGAGCAGTGCCGCTAGATTTGTGACGCATCTGCGCTACGTGTTCGCCCGAGCCGCCGCCGACGAACAGCTTCACAGCTCCCATCAGGATTTGCTTGCAGCGGTACGGCAGCTTTACCCGGAAGCCGTGGAGGCCGCAATCGACATCGCCCAATTGATTGGCGATGCGATTCACCGAGTAGTCTCCATCGATGAAATCTCATACCTCGCCCTCCACACGGGACGCCTATACGCCGAAATGAAGGAGCCATAAATAACTTTGCGTGATTTCCGACGCCGCAGGCTTTTGGCTGTAGCGCAGCCAAAAATCCTGGTCGTGCGCCAAAAGGAATGAAAAGAGGCGGATGAGCATGAAGCCCTCATATGACCAGTGACGCCCGAAGACCGACACGTGACGCGGGTCAGGCGCTCTTGAGTATTTGAGGCGGTGAGCACCACCTAATCGTGCGGTTGAGCACCACCGATCGTGCGGGAGCGCGCCAATGGTGGTGTGGTTGGGAACCACTGACGGCCTCCGTCATCGATTAGGCGGTGGCCAGTGCGGTGTGCTCCCTCATGTTGTAGGTGCCGGTCTCGACCCAGATGGTGTTGTGGATGATCCGGTCCATGATTGCGTCCGCGTGAACACCGGACCCGAGGCGCTGGTGCCAGTCCCAAATCTCCAAGACGGTACTTTCGCAGTGCTCTAACTTCGTGGTGCACCGGATCCAGAACCCGGAAGACCTCCAGCACGTCCGACGAATGACTCCTTTCATATCCGAAGCGGTGCTCAGCCGCCTGCCGTCTCTGCCAAAACAGCACGCACTGATCTTCGGTAATTCAGTGAGCGTGCCCACGACATTCAAAGTTCGCAACGCTAGCCTTACACCGAGAAGCGACGATGCAATGATCCGACACGTCTGGTTCGTGGAGGACGCATCGGTTGCCGCACTCTGAATGAGTGGGGGAGTGCCGCTCGGCCGGACTGGTGGGTTTCGGCCGGGCTGATGTAACCGGTCTTATCGGGGACCCCATGAGCCGGGGCTGAGTCCTCAGATCAACAAGTCAGTGGACAGCTGTTTACGCCAGCAACGCGTTGGCAGGAAACCGGGAACGGTTCAACCCGGCATGTGATTGATGTCATAGCTCTCAGCGACTTTGTGCGGGACTGCCCCATCAGTCCTGGTTGCTGAACACCGCGTCAAACGAAGTCGACGCTGGCGTCCAGAGTAGTGCCCGAATGAAAGCGAGCGCTTCCGGGGCACCGCGAAGTCGGTCCATACCGGAGTCCTCCCATTCGATGGAGATGGGACCGGTATAGCCGATCGTGTTCAGGGCGCGGAAACTGGCTTCCCAATCCACGCTGCCGTGACCCGCCGAGACGAAGTCCCATGAGCGTTTCGGGTCGCCCCACGGTAAATGCGATGAAAGCCGCCCGCGACGGCCGTCCTTCGGCAGCAAAGTGGTGTCCTTGCAATCCACGTGATAAATCCGATCGGCAAAGTTATGTATGAACGCCGCAGGGTCGATGTCCTGCCACATCAAATGTGAAGGGTCCCAGTTCAGGCCAAACGCCGGACGGTGTCCGATGGCTTCAAGCGTCTTCTCCGTCGTATACCAGTCGTAGGCAATTTCGCTTGGGTGAACTTCAAGGGCAAACCGCACACCATTGTCATCAAAGACATCCATAATCGGATTCCATCGGTCCGCGAAATCTTCATAACCCGCCTCGATGACATGCTCCGGTACCGGCGGGAACATGGCAACGTACGGCCATATTTTTGAGCCCGTAAATCCCACCACGGTGTCGACGCCAAGCCTGCGAGCGGCGATGCCGGTGAGTTTGAGCTCCTGGGCGGCGCGCTGGCGAACGCCCTCGGCTTGACCGTCTCCCCATACTCGCGAACCAACGATGGCCTGATGGCGAAAATCGATGGGATCATCGCAGACGGCCTGGCCCTTGAGATGGTTCGAAATTGCAAAGAGTTTGAGGTTGTGGCGCTTGAGAATATCGAGGCGTTCCTGAAGGTAGGCATCATCTTCTGCGGCACGCCATACGTCGAGGTGTTCGCCTGAACAGGCGATTTCCAGGCCGTCGTAGCCCCACTCGGCTGCATACTTCGCGACCTGCTCAAGCGGCAGGTCGGCCCACTGACCGGTGAAAAGGGTGACGGGTCGAGACATGTGTTCCTCCTTCGTGGTCAGTATGAATCTACTGAGTTAGGGCTGCGTCGAGGACGCTGAGGCTGTTGTTCGTCACAGCAGTAGTTCCATCAGTAGGACCCACGACGTCGATCCATCGGCCGGACTGTGCGGAAGTCAACACTGCATCTGTGATGATCGCAGCCCGTAAACCGTCGACAAACGTGGGAAGGCCATCGACATTCTGGTCCTGAAATGAAGCATAGGCATCCGCTGTAAAAGCGTTGAAAGCATCTTGATATCCCTTCGGATGCCCGGCAGGAAGATGTGCAAGACGCTGGGACGACAGGGCGGACAGCTCTGCGGAGCCAGAGTAGATTGTGCTTTCACTACTCTGGTTCGAAGCCGTGAACTTTCCCGGGTGCTCCTGGTTCCATCGGTATGATTCCAGTTCTCCATCAAAGGAAAAGTGGAGCCGGTTCTTGCGCCCATGGGTAATCTGACTGGCGATGAGCGTGCCGGATGCGCCGCGATCTGTCTCAAACAAGATGGATGCGGCATCTTCGGTCGACCCGCGTTCAGGATGTGATCGCGAGAGCGCTGAGACGAGTCTGGTGATGCGGTGCCCTGTCACGAACTCCATCAGGTCGCACCAATGAACGCCGATGTCAGCAAAGGCACGCGATGAGCCGCCGACCTTCTCATCGACCCGCCAGTTTGTGGTTGTGGGCAGTGCGAGCCAATCCTGGAGATACGAGCCGTGGAGCAGGTGCATCTCTCCGGCCGAACCGTGTGAGATGCGCGACCGAATTTCACGAACCGCAGGGTAATAACGGTAGATGAACGGAACGGCAGTCGGTGTTCCAGAGATCCTTGCGCGGCTCACCAGGTCTTCCGCGTCTGACACCCGCGTCGCCAACGGTTTCTCGCACACGACAGGTTTTCCGGCTAGAAGAGCCAGCCCTGCCTGCTCAGAATGAAACGCATTCGGTGTGCAGACATGAATGACATCCACCGCATCGGACTCGATCAAGGCGCGGGCGTTTGGAGCGATACCGTGGATACCCAACCGAGCCGCAGCGCGAGCGGAGCTGTCGGGCGAAGAGCTCGCGATCAGTACAACCTCGGAGCCGGCTGCCCGGATTGCCCGGGCATGTACTTCTGCCATGAAACCACCGCCGAGGATACCGGCTCGGAGTCGGGGCTGCATCAGCTTGAGGCCTTTTTGCTCGACAGGGCGACGGCGACAATGATGATGGCGCCACGAACGACCTGCTGCTGACTCACTTCAAGGCCGGCGAGGATCAAACCGTTGTTGACCAGGCCGATGAAAAGCGCACCGAAGAGTGATCCAATGATTGCACCGCGGCCGCCGAAGAGGGACGTTCCCCCAAGAATCACAGCAGCGATGACTGAGAGTTCATCACCGGTTCCCCACTGGAAGCGTCCAGACTGAAGTCGACCCGCGTAGAGCATGCCTGCGATGGCGGCCACGAGCCCGGAGAGGAGTAAAACGTAGAATTTGATCCGGGCGGTGTTGACTCCAGTAAACATGGCTGCCTGAGTATTCCCACCCGTAGCCCGAACTTGGCGGCCGAATTTCGTCTTGTTCATGACGACCGCGCCAATGGCCACAACGACCACGGCCCAAATCAGAAGGGACGGAATCGCGCCGACATTACCGCCACCGAAGATCTGGATGAACGTGGCATCGGCGATCGGCACCGGTGCAGAAGCCGTGATCCAGCGAGCCACGCCCACAATGAGACCGAGCATTCCCAAGGTCACGAGAAAAGACGGGACCTTGAGCCATGCCACGAGTCCGCCGTTGACAGCACCGACAACGAGTCCGACCAGGAGGCCGGCGAGAATGCCCGGTACCAGTCCATAGGAAGACACGGCCAGGGCAGAAACCACGGAGGACAGACCCGCGACAGACCCGATACTGAGGTCGATTTCGGCGGTGGCGATCACGAATGTCATGGCCACGGCCATGATCGAAATGGTGGCCGTCTGGCGCGCAATGTTCAGGAGGTTGTTGGCACTCGTGAAACCGCTGTCGCCCAGGAGTATGGCGAAGAGGATAAACACCACTACAAAACCGACGTAAATAATGTTCTGACGCCAGTCAAAGCGCTGAACAATTCGAAAACTGCGGGTCATTTGCGTAGTCAGCGTAGACATTTATGCTCCTTGCACAGCGAGTTGAAGGAATTCTTCAGATGGGATCTCGGCCCGCGAAAGATCGCGAACCACTTCGCCATCTCGGAGAACGAGGATGCGGTCGCTCACCGATAGCAGTTCCGGAAGTTCGGACGAAATGATGATGACGGCCTTGCCGTCGTCGGCAATCTGGCGAACCATGGCCAAGATCTCCTTCTTGGTACCGATGTCTACGCCAGCCGTGGGCTCATCCATCATGAGGATGTCTGGATCAGTGCCGAGCCATTTTCCGATCACGACCTTCTGCTGGTTTCCACCTGAGAGCCTCGAGACATCCATTGTTTGGTCGGCGACCTTGATGGAAAACTTGCCAATGATCTCTTGTGCTCGTATGGCTATCTTGGAGGAACGCAGGAGCGGACCACTCTTGAGTTCGTCGAGAAGAGGAAGGGTGATGTTTTCCTGCACGGAGTGCTCGAGCACCAGACCCTGAGCTCGGCGATCTTCGGGGATGAGTGCGAGCCCGAGGGAGATCGCGTGCCCTGGATTGCGAATGGATACGGTCTGTCCGTTGATCGTGATGGTTCCAGCGGAGGCCCGATCGATTCCGAACAACGTGTTCACGAGTTCCGTGCGACCGCTGCCCATGAGACCTGCCAGACCGAGAATTTCTCCGCGGTGCAAGTCGAAAGTGACATTTGACAGACGTTTGCCGGAAGCCAAACCGGTCACGGTCATCACGGCATCCGTGCTGATCTTCGCGCTGCGGTCTTCGTAGGCCATGATTCCGGACATTTCTCGTCCAACAATGGCCGCGACAATCTGCGCCGGAGAGACATCGGAGAGTTTTGCGGTCAGAGCTTTCTTGCCGTCACGAAGCACGGTGATGCGATCGGCAACCCGGTAAACCTCATCCATGCGGTGTGAAATGTAAATGATGGAGATTCCACGGGCCTGGAGTCGCTCGATGAGTTCGAAGAGCGCATTCGTCTCGTGCTTGGCCAGCGATGCCGTGGGCTCATCCATGATGAGCACACGGGCGTTCTGGGCCAAAGCTTTGGCGATTTCGGTGAGCTGCCAGAGCGCCGTGGGCAGATTCTCGAGCAGGCTCGTGACGTCGACGCTGACACCCATGTCCACGAAAATGGCATGCGCTTTCTCACGGGCGAGTGAATCATTGATGAGACCGAATTTGCCCATGGGTTCAGCCGTCAGGAAGACGTTCTCCCAGACGGTGAGGGTGGGGATGAGGCTGAACTCCTGAAAAACCATACCGATGCCTGCAGCCCGCGCAGCGAAGGTGTCGGTCAAGGAGACTGTCTCACCCGCAACCCTCACCTCGCCGCTGTCACGCTGATACACGCCCTGCAGTATCTTCATGAGAGTCGACTTGCCCGCACCATTTTCACCAGCGAGAGCGTGCACTTCACCAGTGACCAGTTCAAAATCGACCTCGCGAAGAACAGGAACTCCGCTGAAGGCCTTGGTGATGCCGGACATCTCAACTGCGAGCACAGGAGTCGTGGACATCTGGTTTATTCGACCCTTCCGGTCTCGCGGTTGAGCTGAGGAACCTTAACCCACTGCCCGGACGCTGCCGAGCTGAGAATGGCGTGATCGACCAAAGCAACCTGGTAGCCATCGCCGAAGTCGGGGCGAACAGGGTCACCACCTGCAATAGCGGTGAAGAGGTCATGGGCTTCGATGATCTTCGTTTCGCCATAACCGATACCCAACGCAGGGATGGGCCACAGATTGGCGCCATTGGGGTGGTTGGGGCCGGTGTATACCGTGCGGAATCCGCGACGATCGTTTTCATCGCTCTTGAAACAGACCTGAAGTTCGTCCCTGTTCTCGTAGTTGAAGACGATGGACCCCTCCGAACCATGGATTTCGAGGGTGATGAAGTTGTTGCGACCCCAGGCATTACGCGTTGCTTCTACGGAACCGATGGCTCCGCTGGCGAACTTCACAAGCGACAAGACCTCGTCTTCTACATCAACGGATCCCATTGGTCCGCCATCGGTTTTGGAATTCCCGAGCGAGTCGGCACCAGCCTGCTGCAAGGGGCGTTCCGTGATGATGTTGGCCGTCAGACTGCTCACTTCGGTGATCTCACCTGCGAGGTAACGAGCCATGTCAAGCACGTGGGTCAGGATGTCGCCCACAGCGCCTGAACCGGCAATTGACTTCTTGAAGCGCCACGACAGGGGAGAGTTTGGGTCGGCCGACCAGTCCTGTAAGTACGTCGCACGAAGGTTCAGGATGCGCCCAATGGCGCCTTCGTCAATATATCGTTTCGCCAGAGCGACAGCGGGGGTTCGGCGGTAGTTGAAGGCCACCATGTGGACGCGATCGCTTCCGCGCGAGGCTTCGTACATTCTCTCTGATTCTTCCACTGTGCGGGCCAGTGGCTTCTCGCAGATGACGTGCTTACCGGCTTCGAGAGCGGCGATGGCGATCTCCGCGTGAAGATTATTAGGGGTTGCGATGTCAACGAGGTCAATCTCCGGGTCATCGATGATGGAGCGCCAGTCACTTGTGGACTTCTGAAAACCGAAGCGCGCCGCAGCGTCTGAAGCCAGGTCATCCGTGGCCTCCGCGATGCTGTGTTTGACCGGCATGATGTCGGTGGGCCAGTAAAACATGGGGACAGCCGAATAAGCCAGCGAGTGGGCCTTGCCCATGAATCCGCCGCCGATGAGGCCAACATTGATTCTCTTCATTGTGAATTCCTTGTCGTTTTAGGCGAAAGCTTTGGAAAGGCTGCAACCTAGCTGTTTCGGGCAAAGCGTGAAGTCCGTGGGGCCGGCAGCAAAAGATGAAATGTCTGCTGCCGGTCCCACAGTTGGAAGTGCGTTTTATTTCGTGTAAGCGCTTGAGATCGAATCAGGTGCTTCGACCTGGTAAACCGTCTTCCACGATTCGAGGACGTTCTCGTGCGTCACCGGGAGGGCGCCGAGGGCAACGAAGTTCGGAATGTCTGCCTTGCCGATGAGTGCCGCTGCGCCAAGACGAGCCTCCGCTACACCCTGGTCATAGGGGCGCTGAGCGCCCAGGCCTACGATGAGCTCGTCCTTGGCCAGAGCAATAGCAACGTTGGTTCCGAGGTCTTCGGTTGCAATCTTCAGGTCCGGGCGACCGGACTCACGGGCAGCGGCCATGATGCCTTCGGCAGGAACGTCCCAAACTCCCCAGATTCCGGCGAGGTTCGGGTACTTGGTCAGCAAGGCGGTGGTGGCTGCCTGCGCGTCGCCAGCGAAGTCGGGGCCGCCGATACCCTTCTCTTCAACAATGGTGATGCCGGGGTACAAGGCAATCGTTTCTTTGAAACCCTCGTAGCGCTGTGCTGTCACGAAGAACTCCGCGTCGTGGAAGACGAGACCGATCTCGCCTTGGCCGCCGAGAGCTTTGGCCAAAAGGTGAGCTGATACGACACCGTTGCCTTTATTGTCGGCGGAGACAACCGAAACGTAATCCTTGCCGCCGACAAAACCAGCAGGAACGTTGTCCATGAAGACGAGCTTCACGCCGGCGTCGCGAGCCTGTGCGTACGCGGAAGCGGTTGCCACCGGGTCGGTGGGAATAGACACGATCAGGTCGGGTTTCAACGCGAGTACGGTCTCCAGGTCAGAGACCTGCTGCTCGGGTTTGAAGTTGGCGTCTGTCACTGCAACGACTTCCATGCCCAGGCGAGTGAATTCTGACTCGAGCCCTTCCACCTGTGCAGTGGACCAGTCGTTTCCGGCGTAGTGCATAACAATCGCGACCTTGAAGTTTCCGGTCTTGACCTTGGCAACTTCGTCATCGGTCAGCGTCGTTGCATCGAAACCCGCGGGTTTTTCGCCGTTCGGACCAACACTCAACACCTGTCCCGACAATTCGGACAGTGCCGCGTCTACCTGCGCCGACACATCAGCGTTTTCACTGCTCGCGGTTCCGGTGGCTGCCGTTGAGCATGCTCCAAGACCAAGCATCAACGCTGTGCCGAGGGCAAGCGCTGCAATTGATTTCTTCATTGAAATAGCTTTCTTTTTGTGGGAGAGGGGGGATTAGTCTCGAAGCGTGTTGCTAGTGGGCAAGAACGTCATCGAGGTACCGCTTACTGATGACGGCGGCGTCGGTGGGGTCGCCATCGTATGAATCCAGTTCGACCATGAGCCAGCTGTCGTAGCCAGCTGATCGAACTGCTGCAATCACGCCAGGAATATCGATGTCTCCCTGTCCAAGGGGAAGAAAATCACCGGTGGCGTATTTGTAGTCCTTGAGGTGTACGTGGGCCAGACGGTCGGCGTATTTTTCGATCAGTTCAACCGGATTTCCGCCACCAGCAGTCAGGTGGGCGGTATCGGGACAGAACTTGATTGTGGACAGACCCATCAGCCGTTCGAGGGCGTCCGGCCCCTCAACGATGGTTCCGAGGTGAGGATGGTAGGTGCAGTCCAGACCAAAGGAGGCGGCGATCTCCACAACCTGGTCAAGGGCACGACCCAGCTTGGCCATATCGTCTGGCTGCTCGCCTCGAGCGCGCTTGGCGCCACCGCCCACAACCAGCCTGGTGGCGCCGAACTCCGAGGCGAGCTTGGCCGACTGGGAGATTTTGTGAAGCTCATCTTCGAGGATGTCGTCATAAATGAAGTTGGCGCCGGTGTAGACGGCAACGAGCTCAAGCTTGGCCTTCTTGAAAGCATCAATCAGCACGTCTGGCCGATCGGCATATTCGGCGAGATCTCCGTCGAACACCTCTGTCCCCTGATAACCAACGGATGAGATGTCCGAGATCGCTTCGAGGGTATCGCCGTTCGCACGATAAAAGAGGTCTTTCACAGCCGTGACGCCGGAGGGATGCCCGACGACCCCGCCCCATGTAATGGTCGAGTAGCCAATCTTCATCGATGTGCCTTTCATAAGTAAAGCTCCACTGCCCTGTGGCATTGATCTCATGGTGATTCTGTGTGTGGATCGATAATGACAGTGAACAATGGTCTTCTGTCGAAAATCAACATTACGTTACCTACCTGTTATCAACTACTGTCGATAACAACCAGATCAGGGGCAGATCGTTGCGTCCGGCGCCAGTAAAATTCGGGGATGGCTGAGATTCAAATCAAATTCAACGGCTTCAGTGCCGCAGCCCTTTTTCAGCTCCTACGAGATGGGCAGCCACGAACAAAGGCCGAATTGGTGACAATGACGGGCTTGGCTCGATCGACCATCCAGCTCCGCATCGACACTTTGCTTGATCTGGGCCTCATTGCACCTGTCAATGATGCCGTTTCTACCGGTGGTCGACCCTCAGCCCAAGTAGCCCTCAACCCCAAAGCCCGTGTGATTGCGGCCGTGGACTTTGGGGCAACGCAAGCGAGCCTGGCTCTGACAGATCTGGCAGGCGAGATCCTCGGCCGAACATCGTCAAAAATCATCATTGCGGATGGTCCTGAAACATGCCTCGGCTGGATGGTTAGGACAATTCGCTCAGAACTCGCATCTCTCCGCCTCAAAGAAGCGGATCTGATCGCCATCGGAATCGGCCTCCCCGGCCCCGTCGAGCACTCTACCGGGCGCCCTTCGAACCCACCGATCATGCCAGGGTGGGATGACTTCGATGTACCTGGCTTCGTCAACCACCATCTCACAGCGACCGTCCTTGTCGATAACGACGTGAATATCATGGCGCTCGGAGAGCAGAAGTTCGCCTGGCCCGACATGGAGAACATCATCTTTCTGAAGGCGTCCACGGGGATCGGCTCCGGAATTATCAGCAGCGGCGTACTCCAACGGGGCGCCGAAGGTATCGCAGGAGATATCGGGCACGTGCAAATCGCCCGCGGTCAGAACGTGCCCTGTCGCTGCGGCAACAGCGGTTGTTTGGAGGCTATGGCCGCTGGACCAGCGTTGGCTCAGCGACTAGCCCTCGCCGGAGTCGAATACAACGGCAAGTCCATCGCTGTTCTCAGCGACGTGGTGGCCGCCACAAAGGCTGGCGAATTGGCCGCCATTCAGGCAGTTCGACAGGCGGGCCGCGATATCGGCGAAGTCCTCACCACCTGCGTCAGCGTCCTGAATCCCTCCATCATCTCGATCGGGGGTTCCCTCGCCTTCGCCGGCGACCATCTTCTTGCCGGCGTTCGCGAAGTTGTCTATTCGCGCACGATGCCGCTGGCCACGGAACATCTCATCGTGGCACAATCTCGAGCCGGTGCCGACGCCGGCATTATCGGAGCCAGCGTCATGGCAATCGACTTCGCCCTCTCGTCCGCGAGCATTGACGCGATGGCGGCCGCGCTGGAGTCTGCAAACAAATAGCGGGCACTTCGGCAGGCAGTTTTTACCAGGAGTGGTCACTGCAAGAAGATCACCGGCGCACTGCCGATGAATTGCACAACCTGGTAGGACGTGACCATGGAAATCCACTTGCAGATGCACGACGCATGGATCTGGATCGTTCTTGGCCATCGACCTAGATGTACCGCCCAGAGACGTTAGTTAAGCGGCTGATGGACGGGTATTTTCCGATGGCGGTGTGGGGCTTTGTGGTGATCGTATTCGTGGATCCATGCTGGCAGTGCGTTTCGACGGGCTGATTCTGAGGCGTAGAAGCGCAGGACGTCTTGGACGAGAAGGGTCCAACCGTGGCAGCATTTCTCCGAGCCATCGATCGGGCCGAGCAACTCATTGTGAGCGATTCAGCCGAGGTGGAAAGACTCCTTGCCCTATACGAAGAGGCCATGGACCCCGCCACCCTGGAAGCCCTGATCCCGATCATTCAGGCGCACGTCTCAGCCAGCTCACAACCCACCGAATCCGGTTTCGAGAAGTCCGTCGACTTCCACCTCCAAACAGGGTTGGTGGACGATGCTCCCGCATTCTCCGACATCATTCCAGCCGACTGGATCGAAACGGCGCTGAAGGGTTGAACCCTTACGAGTGGGAGGCGAAGACCGCCAACGGTGATCTTCGGCTCCCATAATTTTGCTCTGATGCCGACTGATCTAGATGTTGTTCCCACACAGGTTGTGAGCGTGGCGTGAGCTAAAAAGGTGAGGACCTCCGGTATCGATTGGGTTACCACACTCAACACGATGCAACGGAGGCCCTCATCTCTT
>NZ_SOGC01000036.1:0-135890 GCF_004402765.1 Cryobacterium sp. TMT2-17-1 | reverse complement strand
TGAGTTTCCAATACTCGTCTTCGCGGTTGAGGTTTCTCTTGCGCCCACGTCTGGCCATCTTCACACTCCAAATCTTGGTGGAGTGTTGCGACGAGACCTAGAACTCGCCCGGCACTACTGGCCCTGTTTTGGGTCGGCGTTAACACGCTGGTCCGCAAGCGCGGTGCCCTGCGCGAGGTTGGCGTATTCCAGCAGGTCGAGGGCCTCGGCGGTGCCGCGGGTGCCCAGGTTGACGGCCAACATCAGGTCGCTACCGACCGAGTCGAGCCAGTTCTGGAATTCGTGCAGACCCACCTCATTCGACTCCGTGGAGTGCCACGCCAGGTCGAGGCGGGCCGGGCGCTGCTCGATCGGCCCGACGCTGTCTTCCCAGCGGAAACCCGACACGAAATTGCCACCGGGGTAGCGAATTGTCGTGACTCCGAGCTCCTTGACCAGCTCGATGACGTCTTGCCGAAAGCCCTGGGCATCCGCGGTGGGATGGCTCGGTTCGTAGATGCCGTCGTAGACGGCTCGGCCGAGGTGTTCGATGAACGAGCCGAACAAGCGTCGATCGATGGCACCGATGGAAGCGCGGGGGTTTAGGGTCAAATGGGCGTGCGACATCGCAGATCCGTTTCGTCAATGGGTGGGTGGAAGGAAAGCGGGTGTATGGGGGAGGGAGAGCGGCAGGTGTCAGGCGACGACGTCGACTGAATCCATCGACAGTCCCGTGGCCAGGAGACGTGCTTCGGTCGCGTGCCGTTGAAAAGAATCGGCGACCGGGTTGCGTCGCCGGGCGAGCTGTCCCGATGGCGTTTCCAGCAGGTCGTGCAGGCCCATTGTCAGCAGGTGCTCGGCGCGGGGCGCCTGGGTGTGCCGCCATGTCCATTCGTACATGTCGAACAGCGGCCACCAGGTGTAGCCCACCACGTTCACGCCGTCGGCCTTGAGCTCGTGCAGCGCGGCAACGGAGGCGTCCAGCCACCGGCGTCGTTCGGCCACGGTGCCGGTGACGCAGGTCTCAGTGAGCATGACGGGAGCACTATAACGGTCGGCCCAGGTGGTGAGCACCTCTTTCAGGCCCTCCGTGCCGCTGTCTTCATAAGGGCGAGGGTCGGCGAATCCGCCGCCGTGGTGGATTCCCGCCTCAAACACCTCGGTGGAGTGCAGCGGGTAGTAGTTCACGCCCATTACATCGGGGCGAACCGGGTGCGCCCGAAACCAATCGAGCAGGGAGTCGGAGGTGCCGCCACGCTCGAGCTGGCCCAGCAGCGGGTGGTCCGGGCCTACGGCGCCGGTGACGAGGTCCTCGACGAGGAAGCCCTGGTGTCGAAGCCGGGTCACGGTGTCGACATGCTCGGGCGCGTCCAGGGCGCCGGAGTAGCGGATGCCCGCATCGACGTGCACGAAGGTGGCCCGGTCGCCGAGTACTGATGAAATCGCGTGTTGCGTTTTCACGAATCCCTCCGCGAGTGCGGTGGCAATCGACACCATCCCGGTCGGGCCGGAGAGATACGGCGGCCAGTAGGCATACTCGCCCGAGAACAGGGCGTGGATCACGGGTTCGTTGACCGGCGTGTAGTCGGTGGCGAGTTCGCCGTACCGCTCGGCGAACCGTTGGGCGTATTCGGTGACGTGGTCGGGATAGTCGGGATTGGAGAATTGGCCGTCGAGCCAGAGCGGCGTGCCGTAGTGCAGCAGGTCGATGACGGGGCGGAGTCCCAGTTCTGCGAACCGCGCGATGACGCCGTCCACCCACGACCAGTCCCACTGGCCTCGTTCGGCGGCCACTCGATGCCAGGGAACTCCCCAGCGCACCAGTTCGGCGCCGACGTCGCTGGCCAGTTGCAGGTCGCCGGCGTACTGCGCGTAGTGCTCGGTGAGTTCGTATTCGTCGATGGCGCGCTCGCCCGGGCGGGCCTGCGGCACGAAGGTGTCTTCGATGCCGACTGCGAAGTGCAGTCGGCCGTCGTTAAACCAGGTCATTAGTGCTCGTTTCGGTGCTGATGGTGAGTGGGAGTGGGCGGCGGCGTGGGCTATTTCAGGCCGCTGCTCGCGACGCTCTCAATGAAGCGCCGCTGCACCAAGAGGAAGAGGATCGCCAGCGGCAGCACGGCGATGAGTGCGCCGGCCATCATCACACCCTGCGGAACGATGCCGCCGGGACCGGTCAACAGGGTCAGGCCAGAGGTGATCGTGCCGTGGTCCGTTTCGGTGGTGAACACCAACGGCCAGAGCAGGTCGTTCCAGTTGTTGACGAAAGTGAAGATGCCCAGGGTCATCAGCGCCGGAATGGCGTTGGGCAGCACCACGCTCCTGAACACGCGGAACTCGGAGGCGCCGTCGATGCGGGCGGCGTTGTCGAGGTCGCGGGGGAGGGAGAGGAAGAACTGCCGGAGGAAGAAGATACCGAAGGCATCCGCTGCCCGCGGCAGGATCAGCCCGGCGAAGGTGTTAACCCAGCCGAGGTCGGAGACTAGCTGGTAGATCGGGATGAGCGTGGCCTGGAACGGGATCATTAGGCTGGCGATGATGACGATCAGCAGCACCTTGCTGCCCCGAAAATCGAGGCGAGCCAACGCGTAGGCCGCGAGCGAGTCGAACACCAAAGCAAACAGGGTGACCCCGCCAGCGAAGATGAAGCTGTTGCCGATCAGCCGCGCGAAGGGCAGTTCGGAGAAGATCGCCCGAAAGTTGTCGAGCGTCCACTCGGCCGGCGCGAGCGTGGGTGGAAAGGCGTTGACCTCGGAGGCCGGCTTGAACGCCGTCAACACGATGATGATCACAGGCAGCATGATCGCCGCCGTCACGACCAAGAAACCGACGAAATAGAGGGCTCGCGTGAGGCTGACTCGAGGAGGCCGCCGGCGGACGGTGCGGGAGGTGGATGCCGGGGCGTTGAGTGCCGGGCGGCTGAGGGTGCTGGTCATGAGCTGGTGTCCCCTCCACGCCGACCGAAGAACAGGAACTGTACGAGGCTCAGCAGGAGCGTGGCCACCAGCAACACATATGACAGTGCGGAGGCGAACCCGAGTTCGAGGTCCTTGAACCCGGACTGGTAGATCTCCATCACGATGGTTTGCGTGCTCCGGTAGGGCCCGCCTCCGGTGAGCACATAGATCTGATCGAAAGCCTGCAGTGCGGCGATCAAGGCGATCACCACCACGAACGCCATCGTGTTGCTGAGCATCGGGAAGGTCACATTGGTGAATCGGCGCCATCCGTTTGCACCGTCGAGCGAGGCTGCTTCGTACAAACTCTTGGGGATGTCTTGCAGGCCGGCCAGAAAGATCACCATGTAGAAGCCGAAACTCTTCCACACGGCCACGAGCACCACGGTGGGCATGGCCAGCGCCGGATCCTCCAGAACGTTGCCGATGCGGATGCCCACGGCTTGCAGCCAGTAATTCAGCAGGCCGATCTGCGGGTCGAGCAGGTACGACCAGGCGAACGCTGCCACGGCGAGTGACACGATGAACGGCAGGAACAGCGTGGTGCGGAAGAACCCGCGGAAGGGCAGCTGCGGGCTGTTTATCGCGAGGGCCAGCACCAGTGCAACCACCAGGGCCACCGGAGTGAACAACAGGGCATACAGAGCGGTGTTTCCGATCGACTGCAGGATGCTCGAATCGGTGAAGACCCGCGAGTAATTGGCGAGACCGACCCAGGTTTCCTGCCCGAAGCCGCTCGCGTCGGTGAAGGAGAGACGGAGGGCCGAGAGCATCGGCCAGCCCACAAAGGCCGTGAGGATGATCAAGCCAGGGGCCAGGAACCCGACGACGACGGCCCGCCGGCGGAAGCCGTCGTTGAGCGGTCGTCGGCCGCCGAGCTGGCCTGGAGGCCGCCAGGGTCGGCGGCGCTGCACAGTTGGAGTCGTCATCGGGTTCCGGTTCAGTTGTCCAGAGCCTGCTGCACCGCGGCCTGCGCGGCGGTGAGTAGTTCGGCGGGGTCGCCGCCGGCGAGAGCCTTCTGGGTGGCTTCGTCCACGGCGGTGAGCACGTCGGTGCTGTTGACGATGCCGGGCAGGAGAGCGCGGCTGGTGTCGGAGAATTCGGTGAGGGCGGCGACGGTGGCGTTCGCGCTGACATCTTCCGAGGTCACATCGGTGCGCAGCGCGGGCCAGCCGGATCCGAGCGACCAGAGGGTGGCGACATCCTTCTCGTTGAAGTAGGCCAGGAACTTCTCCGCGGCGGCCTGCTCGGCCTCGGTCGCCTGCTCGGTGACGGCCATCGAGACGCCGATCGCCGACGCGGCTTGGGCCTCGGGGCCGGCCGGGATAGCTGCGATGCCGTAGTTGATGCCGGCGTCGGTGGCGAGGCCCGTCATCCAGGGGCCGCCGATGTGCATGACGGCCTTGCCCGAGGTGAAGAGGGCGTCGGCATCGATGCCGTCGAGCCCGGTCGGCGAGATCGCATCCTTCTGAACGGCATCCGCCCAGTAGGTGAGCGTGTCGATATTGGCGGCCGAGTCCACTGTGGCCTTCGTGCCATCGTCGTTCGTGATCGAGCCGCCACCGCCCTCGAAGAGGCTCGCCCAGACGCCGTTGCCGACGGTGCCGTGGTCGGGCAGGGCCAGGCCGTACTGCTCGGGAGTGCCGTCACCGTCGGCATCGATCGTGGTGGCCTTTGCCGCGACGACCCAGTCGTCCCAGGTGGTCGGGAAGGTCGTGACGCCGGCTGCGGCCAGCTTGTCCTTGTCGTAGAAGACCGACAGCGGAACGAAACCGGTGGGGACGCCGTACTTGGAGCCGTCGACGGTTTCCATCGCGACGGCCTCAGTGTTCAGCTCGGCGGTGTTGCTCGTGTCATCGGCATAGAAGTCATCGAGGTTGACGAGCGCCTTCTTGGACGCGTAGACCGGCAGGCGCTCCGCCGGCATGGCGACAATCTGGGGGCCTTCACCAGAGGAGAGCGCCGTGAGGAGGGTGTCGTCGATGACGGCCCAGGTCTTGGTCTGGGTGGTGACCTTGACCTCGTCCTGCGACGCATTGAAGTCCTCGACGATGCCGTTGAGCACGTCGCCGTCGGCCTCGGTGTAACCGTGCCAGAAGGTCAGCGCGACGGGGCCGTCGCTGGCGGCGGGGATGGCGGCGCAGCCGGACAAACCGGAAACGACGACGGCGGAGACCGCAAAGGCGGCCATCAGCTTCTTCACTGGGTACCTGCTATCTGCTTCCCACGGCGCTGTCGGGAAGCTCTTGGAAGTGGACACTCGATGCAATTTACATCGATGTAAATTTGAAGGTACGCCATCGCCTGGGTGCTGTCAACACCTTCTTGTCCCAGACCGCGAAGCGGCCCCGTCAGTCGTGGAGCTGGGTCTTCACGGTGGTTGGGATAAGCCTCGCGGGGATGGGAATCGTGGACGCGCGCACCTTGAGCGAGTAGCCGACCTCCACATGCACCGACTCCGAAGCGTCGTCGCCCACTGCGATGCGGGCGAGTACGCGGTCCACGGCCAGGCGGGCGAGTTCTTCGCGGCCGGGGGAGATGGTGGTGAGGGCGGGGGTGGAGAAGCGCGCGTCTTCGATATCGTCGAAGCCAACCACGGCAACGTCCTCGGGAACCCGCAGGCCCGCCCGCTGCAGGGCGCTCATGGCGCCGAGGGCGAGGGCATCGTTGAAGCAGACCAGCCCGTCGAACCGGGTGCCGGCGGCCAGAAGTTGGGTCACGGCCGCCGCTCCATCGGAGCGGTGCCAGAGTGGCACGTCGGCGACCAGCTCGGGAGAGATGCCGAGGCCTCGAGCCGCGAGCGCTTCCGCGTAGCCGTTGAATCGCAGCGCGCTGGTGCCCACGGGCCCTTCTGGATGCGCCCCGACCACGGCGATCCGGCTGCGGCCCAGGTCGAGCAGGTGCTCCGTGGCCGTGCGGATGGCGGCGGTATTGGGCAGTGTGACGTGATCAGCGGGGCTGCCCTCGACCCAGTCGCCCAAGACCACCACCGGGAAGTCGACGGACAGGCCGCTGACGTCACCGGGGCCGAGCGCGATAGGGCTGAAGATGAGGCCGTCGATCGCGTGGCGGCGCATCGCGGCGACCGTGGCGATCTCGTCGTCGTCACTGCTGGTCTGCTCTATGAGCACGGTGTAGTCGTGGGCCTTCGCGGCGCGGATGACGGCATCCGCTAGTTCAGCGAAGTACGCCTGGCTCAGGTCGGGCACGGCGAGCCCAATCACCTTGGTGCGCCCCGACCGCAGGTTGCGGGCAGAGATGTTGATCTCGTAGTCCAGCTCGGTTACGGCGCTCATGACCCGGTCGTGCATGCGGGTGCTCACGTGCTCGTAGCCTGACAGCACGTTAGAGACGGTCTTGACCGAGACCCCGGCGAGGCGGGCGACATCCTGCATTGTCGCGGGCGAACCGTTGCCTCTCACCGTTGCCCCATTCCCCACGCGTGCTGTGTTCCGGATATCACCTCGACGGTACCTCACCGGGGCTTGCTCGTGCGGGAGCGACGGCAGCTCCGTGTCAGAACGGAACCCTTGACACCGGCCGTGGCGGTGATCTACGTTTGGCCTCGCTGGTTTACAACGATGTAAATCAGGCGGGCGAGCCTGCAATCCTCCAGAGAAAGACCACATGATGACAACGTCGTTAGCCAGCACTCCACGACCACCCCGCCGTTTCCGGCGGTGGGCCACTGCATCTACCCTGGCCGTAGCCATGGTCGCTGCGCTCGTGTCAGCCACCCCGGCGGTGGCGGTGACCACGGGTAACGGCGCGCTGGTCTATTCCCCGGCGGCGGGCACCTCGTTCAACCCCGAAGGCGGCCGTGCGGCCGGCACGACCTATTCCAAGATGATCGTTCTCAAGAACAGCGGCACCTCGAACGGGACCCAACTGGTCACCTTCGACCAACTCGTTCTGGAGAACGGGGTACAGGTCTACCCGATCTATCGCAGCACTAACAACGGAACCTCTTGGACCCGCATCGCGGCCGTCAAGCCGAGCACGCAGTTCCCGTCTCTCACCCGTACCTCCCAGCCGTCGCTGTACGAAACACCGGTTCAGCTGGGCACGATGCCGGCCGGAACCCTGCTCCTGTCGGGCATGATCATGCCCACCGATCGCTCGAGCAGCCGCCTGGTGATGTACAAGAGCCTCGACCACGGGGTGACCTGGTCGTTCGTGAGTACCGTTGACACTGGAGGGCCGGCCACGTACGACCCGAGCCCGACCTCCACCACCTCGACGGTTTGGGAGCCATCCGTCGCTGTCGACGCCAACGGGGGTCTGGTCACCTACTTCTCCGACGAGCGGCAGAAGGCCAACAACGTTTTGCAGGCGGTGAGCTACCGCCGGTCGACCGACGGCGGCCTCACCTGGGGCGGGGTGGTGAACGTTTCGGCGCCGACCAATTCGAGTGATCGCCCCGGCATGATCACTGTGACGCGGCTGCCCGATGGTCGCTACCTGGCCACCTTCGAAGTGGTTAACCGCCCGAGCCAGCAGAACAACACAGCTCCGGTGTATTTCAAGACGTCGCCGGATGGTTTGACCTGGTCACCGGAGACGAGCATCGGTACCAAGATCGTGCTCGCGAATGGGCGCGGCATCGGTTCGTCCCCCGAGGTACGTTGGGTGCCGACGGCTGGCACCGCCAACGGTATGATCGTGGTCTCGTCGAAATGGGCGCTCGATGCGTCGGGCAACATCAGCGGAGGCCAGAACTTTGTCGTCAATCGCAACCTGGGCAGCGGGTCCTGGGAGCAATTGCCGTACGCAGTGACCTACGACTCTGCGGACACCGAGGGAGGAACGTTCAGCGGCTTCGCACAGGGCTTCGATAGCAGCGCCGATGCCAAGACGCTTTACCAGGCGACCAACGTCGAGAACCTGACGACTACGTATAACGACGTCCGGGTCGGGTCCATCCCGATCAACGCCCAACAGTACGAGGCCGAGTTGGCGTCGCTCACCGACACCAGCCTTGTCACACAGCCGGATGCTAAGGGCGGCTCCAAGGTTGGCAACATCAACAACGCCACCAGCATCGTGAAATTCACGGTGCAGGTGGCGACCGCCGGAAACTACACAATGAACGTGCGCTACGACAACGGCACGGGTGCCGCGAGCACGCACACCGTCAGTGTGAACGGAGGAGCGCTCTCGTCGGTGGCGTACCCGGCCACGCCCAACTGGGGTCGCTTCGGCTGGGCGCAGAAAACGATCGCTCTGGTGGCCGGCACCAACACGATCACCTTCACAAAGGGCACTGGCTTCGCCGAGCTGGACCAAATTCAGCTCTACCAGCCGTAGTTCCTGACTCCGTTGACGCGAACGGGTACCTAAGATCAGGCCGACGTCCTGCTCGAGCCAACGGCCACGAAAAATGTTCAGAAAGGCGGGCTGTGAAACCCAGGGTCGTCGGCCCCACCCATCGGGGTGGGGCCAGACAGCCGTCCCTGATTTCCTGCCGCTTTCTGGTGATACGACTCGGACGTGCCCAAAAATACCCGAGAGAGGTTTGCGAGCGATCGGTTCGTGTGCTTGATCGTTTGAAGGACTGCCTCTCACTGTGGCGGGGTGTCACGGCCAGACGACGAAGCCGAGCTGCTCGGCAGAAAACCTGCGGAAGCCGGTCGCTCAGGCACAAGCTGAGGCACGGGACGTGCGGCGGAACATCCACGATCGCGGTCACCTTATACGTCGGCTACTCTGCGCCGCTGAGCGCCATATCGTTGCGCGTGTGTCGAATTCCACAGAGGGCACCCCGTCAGCTACCGCGTCCAACCCGTAGGTGTGACGTGGCGGCAACTTCGAGAGTCGTCCACATGACCAGTTTACGAGGCCTACTTCAAACCGGGCAATAAGTTCACAACAAGGTCACGGTGCGAATAGAGCGGCTCGTCCTTGAGATTAAGCCGCTCTCGCGGGACGAGGAGGCTTGTTGGTGGCGGTAGAGAGTCGCTCGGCTCCAGCCCACGAGGTGGGCCGCGTCTTCAGTGGTGCGCCCCTTCGCTCGAGCGGCGGTTGCGATCACGAGTTTGTCGGCGATGACGGCTGGGTCTGAGAGGGGCCGGCCGAAGCGGGTGCCGGATTGACGGGCGGCGGCGATGCCAGAGGTGACGCGCTCGACGATGAGTTCCCGTTCGTATTCGGCGAAAGTGGCCAGCATGTTCAGCATGAGCCGTCTGGTGGTGGCTGGGTCGATGCCGTCCGAAATGGACCGCACATTCACGCCGCGCTCGCGCAGCAGAGTGACCGTATTCAGGACATCGATCAACGATCGTCCCAAGCGATCCACCCGCCACACCATGACAGTGTCATCAGGATCGGCATACTCGAGCAACTTCGTCATCCCCGGCCGCTCAATCGCGGTCTCACTCCCGGACGGGATATCAGCGAACACATCTCGCTTCTGCACCCCGGCGGCGGCCAGCGCATCCAGCTGAAGTTCAGCCGCTGGCTCCGGGGCCTCACTGCACCTCATCAGCACCGACGGCGCCCCCATAGGCCTCGTTATGTTGACCCCGGCGCGAGCCGGAAGAGTTGGACGCCAGCCCAGCTCCTCGCCGACGTACTACGATCCAGCTAACCAGTCAGCTCATCGTACTGGCCGCGATCGTGTTTTCGCATGTTGCGGCGAATGTCTAGTTAGTGCGATCACGCTGTGGTCCGACGTGAACATCCGTGTGGCGGCCCTGTTGCTGGTGACTTCCGCGATCGGGATCGTCCCCGGGACCCTGATCGCAAAGTCGCTGCCGGCCAGCTGGCTCGGTATCCTCATCGGCGGCGTGACGCTCGCTGCTCTGGCCGCGACGGTATTCCTGCGCAAAAGCAAGCTCTTCGTAGGAGCGCGGGGCACCGGAATCGCCGGCGCCCTGTCCGGATTCATGAACGTGACCGCAGTCGTGGGCGGGCCGCCAATCGCCATCTATGCCAACTCCACCAACTGGGAGTACAAAGAGTATCTGGCCACCGTCCAGCTTTACTTCGCAGGTCTGAACGTTCTGTCGCTGCTCGCACGGGGAGTGCCTGACCTCCCGACGGCAGGATGGGCGGTCGCGGTGGGAGCCGCGGTGGCAGGTCTCGTGATCGGAAACCTCCTCAGTTCAACCATCAACGAGTCGGTCGCGAAAAAGGCGGTCCTGGCCATCGCGGGTATCGGCTCCCTAGCAACAGTGGTCCAGGGCGTGTTGACTCTTTAGAACGACCGACGAAAGCCACGATCCCCGAACGTCAACGACATGATCCGCCCAATCGCTGTGATCGGCACCGGAACGTCTTTCCTGCGACCGCCTGATGCTGACCACGATTTGGCGGGAAGAAAGAGGGCGTGGCGAGAGAGCGTCGCGGGCCCTGATTCCTCGCGGCGGGTGCTCCAGCATCCTGCGGAATGGTGATGCTCGCTGGGGTCTGGGGTTTCACTCGCTTCCCGTTGGCGCGGTCAATGGCCATGTAGGTGCCGGGTGTGGGATAGATGAAGCGCTGGAATCCGTCCTTGTCTGGTCGGCCTTTCGGCTTCATCGCCTCCGGACTCGTCTTTCGGGCGACTTCCGACGAGGGTGAGAGCACCCCTCGCCGGCGTTCCGGAAGGATTCCACCAGCCTTCGGGCGAGTATTAGGGGGCTGGCGCACAATTCCTCGGCATGCGCTTGCACTATTGCAAGCGCTTGCAGTAGCGTGACCCGAGGGTCCAGTACCTCGTTTACCGGGTTCCGCTTCCGCGGCCCGCTCGCAATCGCCCGTTCCCAATGAAGCGCGTTGGCGTGGTCCGCTGGCGCGCGCGACAAGGAGTTTCATCGTGCGCAGATCAATCCGTCCGTTGTTTGCAGCGGTGGCCGGCCTGGCCCTCGTCCTGACCCTGAGCCTCGATGTAGGAGTGACAACGCCCCGGGCGGATGCGAGTCCGCCGGGTGCCAAGGATGTCACGGCGACGCTCTTCGAGTGGTCCTTCGCATCGGTCGCCCGGGCCTGCACGGATACCCTCGGTCCCAAGGGGTATGGATTCGTCGAGGTCTCGCCGGCCCAGGAGCATATCCAGGGCTCGCAGTGGTGGACCTCCTACCAGCCGGTCAGCTACAAGATCGCCGGGCGACTCGGCAACGAGGCCGCCTTTTCGAGCATGGTCAGCACCTGCCACACCGCCGGTGTCAAGGTCGTGGCCGACGCGGTGATCAACCATATGAGTGCGGGTTCCGGCACGGGCACGGGGGGCACTGTCTACAGCAAGTACGACTACCCGGGCTACTACCAGAACCAGGACTTCCACTCCTGCCGGACCCCGATCACCAACTACAGCGACCGCTCCAACGTACAGAACTGCGAGCTCGTCGGCCTCGCCGATCTCAACACGGCGAGCACCTACGTGCAGTCCACCATCGCGGCGTACCTCAACCACCTCAGCGCCCTCGGCGTCGACGGTTTCCGGATCGACGGCGCCAAGCACATGGCCGCGGCCGACCTCTCCGCCATCAAAGCAAAGCTGACCAACTCGAGCGTCTACTGGGCGCAGGAGGTCATCGCCGGCGGGAACGAGGCGGTCCAGCCGGGCGAATACACCTCGACCGGTGATGTCGACGAATTCCGTGGGGCCTTCGACCTCAAACGCATGTTCACCAGCGACAAGATCGCCTACCTGAACACATGGGGCGAGTCCTGGGGCTACCTCGCGAGCAACAAGGCGCGGGTCTTCGTGGACAACTGGGACACCGAGCGCAACGGCTCGACCCTCAGCTACAAGGACGGCAACACTTACACGCTCGCAAACATCTTCATGCTCGCCTGGCCCTACGGCTCGCCGAACGTGTACTCGGGCTATGAATTCACCAACACGGATGCCGGCCCGCCGACTGGCGGCACGGTCAACGCCTGCTACAGCGACGGCTGGAAGTGCCAGCACGCCTGGCGGCAGATCGCGAACATGGTCGCCTTCCGCAATACCGTGACGGGCACCTCGGTGACGAACTGGTGGTCTAACGGCAACAACGCGATCGCCTTCGGTCGGGGGAGTGGGGGCTTCGTCGTGATCAACCACGAGGGTGGCGCGATCAGCCAGACGTTCAAGACCTCCCTGCCCGCAGGAAGCTACTGCGACGTCCAGCACGGCGACCCCGGCGCGGGCGGCTCCTGCTCGGGCCCAAGCTACTTCGTCGCCGCTGACGGAACCTTCACCGCTACCGTGGGCGCCGGCGACTCGATCGCCCTGCACGCCGGAGCCCGCACGTAAGGGGATAGCCAACGCCATAGCTAGGGCTTCCGCGGCCTCGATGACTGGCCAACACCGACGTGCATTCCGTCTCAACGTGGCGATCGCTATGTGCGTTGAGGGTCGCCCAGACCAGTTCGTCGCGGTCGTACGCGCCAAACACGCAAAAGCCCCGGTTCCAGAGGTCTTGAGTGGCATCGGCATCCAACAGCTCGTGCGGGGTGGCTGGCGTGAACGGGTAGTCGGCGTTGTTTGTCTTTTCCAGCTCATACAGATCGGCCGAGGAGGTCACAGTCAATTCGGAAACGCTGAGTCCGGCAGCCTGAACTCGCGAGAGCGCCAGGCGGAAGTTCGACAGATTTGGCGGATCCGCCAGTTCAAGCCGGGCACTCCAAGATCGGCCGACGACAGTAAACTCGCGTGCCTCCAAGCCCTCTCGCTGTGGATCAACGTCTCGCAACACCAACGATCACCGCAACGACGAGTGCCGAAGGTGCCACGTGGAAGGAAGGCGTCGCGGCGCTGGAGGCTCGTTTGCGTACTCCAGCGGGTGGGAGTAGCTCGTCGTGTGCTGCTGTCTCCCCAGCGGCCCTGTCGCTGCGACCTCCCGGCCGCACCGCTGGCAGCATCTGGCGAGGCGTACGCCGTGCAGACGGGGGTCTCGGCGTCCGGTCAGGACGCGAGCACCGTCACGTCAAGCGCGGGCGTAGCGCAGCGCAAGTTGGCGCAGGGTGGCTTCGATACCGGCGGCGTTCTGCCGAGGAACGCCGAGCAACTCGAAGACTTTGCCCTGCATGGCTGGGACGGTGCTGTAGTCGAACGTCTCAGTGACGCGCGTAGACGTGAGCGTGAGTGGTGTGAGTTCCCAGCGCCACCGGTGGCCCGCTGGGTGACGCCATTCCAGAAGCCGACCGTCCTCGAAGCGCGTCACCGTGCTGGTAATGCGATACGGGATGCCGAACTGCTTCATCGCTACCGAGAATTGTGCGCCCTGGCTGAGCCGCCGCGGACCCGACACTGTGTCGCGGACGGTGCCCGAGCCGTCCAGCTCACCGTGACGGTGCGGATCAGCCACCAACGCGAAGACGTCGTCGGCCGAAGCCGGCACCTCGACAGTGCGCGCGACTTGGCGCGGTCCTTGCTCAACCTGTTCGACCGTCATGCTCGCTAGCCTAGGTCGTTCCCAACCGCCACTCCCCCGAAACTTCAGGACCTCGGTGACTTGGCGCCGAATCTGCGTCCGTCGAGGTCCGGCCTGCGGACAGCCCGCAGCTCAGTGTCGCCGAGATTGGGAACAATGGTCTTGATGACGAATTTAGATTTAGCGCCAGATGTTCGCCTTGCATTCTCACCTCTGACTCCTGACGATCTCGAATCAGTTTTTGGCGTCTTCAGCGATCCCGACACGTGGCGGCACTTGCACGTGGGTCGTCACAACACTCGAGAGCAGTCCAAAAGGATCGTCGACGACGCCATCAAGAGCCGGCGAGAACATGGCATTGGTCAATGGGCGGTTCGTGTGGGCGACCGGGGATCGGATGATGCGCTGAGAGCTGGCACGTTCGTCGGTACGGGTGGAGTGAACATGACTCCAGCGCCCGTCTGGAACCTCGGGTACCGTCTCTCCCCGGCGACGTGGGGGCGAGGTTTCGCGACGGAAATCGCCATTGCTGCGGTCGTTGCCGTCCGAGCACAAAGTGACTCGGTTGCGAGATCCCGTCAATCTGGTGCTGGCATTTTAGCGGTTGCTAAGCTCACGACATGATGTCCGGACTGGAAGATCAGAATGTTCCCGACCCCGATCGTGGGCCGGGGGGGATGCGAAGCTTCCGTTCGGAGCTTGACAGCACGCACTACACCGCGGTCGACGAACACTGGGCAGGCGGTCTCCCAGCACAGTACGGTGTCGCTCCGCGGGTGCGAATTGGTAAGAGCAAGTGGTTCAACCTGTTGTGGTTGATTCCGATCGGCTTGGTGCTCCTGGTCATCGGCATCGCGGTAGCGAAGGGGATACGCGAGCTCCCTGCCGTGCAGGATTTCATTCAACAGTATCCGGGCGAGTCTGAGCTTCCGGAGAACGCGCCGGTGGGTTTCCCTGCATGGCTGGGCTGGCAGCACTTCCTGAATGCTTTTCTGATGATCTTCATCATCCGCTCCGGCGTCACAATCATCGCCGATCACCCGCGTTTGTACTGGTCCAGACACTCCACACCGGGTAAAGACTGGTTGCGTATGCAGAAGCCGGTGCCGAGTGATCCGCTGTATACGTCGAAGCAGGATTCGATCACCTTGCCGGACGGCGTCGGCTTGCCAGGGCGTCGTCACTCCATCGGGCTCGCCCGCTGGTGGCACCTCGGCGTTGACACGTTGTGGTTACTCAACGGAATCGTGTTCTACGTTCTGATCTTCGTCACCGGCCAGTGGATGCGCTTGGTCCCCATGAGTTGGGACGTCATCCCGCATTCCATTTCGGTCGCAATCCAATATCTGTCGCTGGACTGGCCGACGGAAAACGGCTGGGTCAACTACAACGGTCTGCAACTGATCGCCTACTTCATCACCGTGTTCATCGCCGCTCCGACCGCTCTCATCACCGGGCTCGGGATGTCACCGGCGTTGTCGACCAAATTCCGGACCATCAGTTCGGTCTTCAGTATCCAGGTCGCACGATCACTCCATTTCTTGGTGCTCGCCTGGTTCGTCATGTTCATCATCATCCACGTGACCCTCGTGCTGACCACCGGCGCCCTCCGCAACCTCAACCACATGTACGCGTCACGGGACGACAGCTCCTGGGTCGGGTTTTTGATCTTCGCCGCCTCGATGGTGGTCATCATCGTCGGCTGGGTGGCGGCGACACCGTTCACGTACCGGCATCCGCGTGTGGTGCAGAAGGTGGGGTATGCGCTGATCGGTCCCGCGCAGCGGTTGTTCGAGCACATCGATTCGAAGCCGGGTCAGTACACGGAGAAAGATATCTCTCCCTATTTCTGGCATAACGGTAAGTTCCCGGAATCGGAGGAGTACAAGAAGCTCCAAGCTGGCACCTTCACGGATTACAAGCTGCAAATCGGTGGGCTCGTTGATAATCCGGTGGAGTTGGACCTTGAGCAATTACGGGCGCTGTCACACCACGAGCAAATCACGCAGCACTTTTGCATTCAGGGCTGGTCGGGTGTTGCGAAGTGGGGCGGCGTCTCAATGCAGACCATTCTTGACATCGCGAAGCCGAAGCCGGAAGCGAAGTGGGTGATTTTTTACTCCTTTGCGGTCGGTTCTGATGGTGGGATTTACTACGACGCTCAACCGATCGAGCAGATGAGTTACAAACTGACCATGCTGGCCTATGACATGAATGATGAAACGCTGTCGTTCGGTCACGGTGCTCCGCTGCGGTTGCGCAACGAGGTGCAGCTCGGTTTCAAGCTGGTCAAGTGGATTAAGGGCATCGAATTCGTCGAAGACTTCTCCGAGGTCGGCGGTGGTCTGGGTGGGTACGACAACGACCATGAGTTCTTCGGCTATCGGCAATCCATCTGACATCCCACGCACTGACCGACAGGTTGGAACAACTTACGATTGGAAGTCGGCTAGCCACAGGTCGGGGTCGAAGACTTCGTATTGGATGTCTTTTGCGGGTATGCCGCGGGCGATTAGCGCGCTGCGGACGGATTGCATGAAGACCAGCGGGCCGCACAGGTAGTATTCGGCGTCCGTGGGCAGTTCGATGGTGCTGACGTCCATGAATCCGGCGAGTTCGCCGTCGATAGTCTGCGTGGATTTCGTGGGTTCCACATACCAGGTGATCAGGGATGCGTCGGGCATTTTTGCCAAGTCTTCCCTGATTTGGTTACGCAAGGCAAAGGTGTTTGCTGAGTTGTCGGCGTGGAGAAAAGCCACCTTTCGTTGGCTACCGGTCTTCACAAGGTGGGAGAGCATGCCCGCCATGGGCGTGACGCCGATTCCAGCGCTGGCGAGAACCACCGGCCGGTCGGTGAACTCCAGGACCACATCGCGGCCAAGAGCCCGAAAGCTGGACGGATTAGCGTTACGGGAACAAGTCGCCACGATGCTCACCGATCGGTTCAGCCCGGAACAGGTCGCGGGCCGACTGAAAGTCAAGCATCCGGAGAATCCGGAGATGCAGGTGTCACACGAGACGATCCACCAGGCCCTCTACGTGCAGGGCCGCGGATCGTTGCGCTTGAAAGTTGCCACCGCGTTGCGGTCAGGGCGTGTCACACGGCACCCGCAGCGGTCGGAGGGTCCGCGGCCGCAGAGGTTCCGGGAGATGGTGATGATCTCCGACCGGCCGCCGGAGATCGAGGACCGCGCCGTTCCCGGGCATTGGGAGGGCGAGCTGATCATCGGCTCGACCTCGTCGAAGTCCGCGATCGGAACCCTTCTCGAACGGACTACGGGATACGTGATGCTGCTGCATTTGCCCGGGGATCACACCGCTCGCACCGTGGCCGACGCGATGATCGTGGCAATGAACACCCTCCCCGAACAGCTGCGCCGTTCGACCACCTGGGATCAGGGAGCGGAGATGTCTCGACACCAGGAAATCACGATGGCGACTGGGATGCCGATCTATTTCTGCGCTCCGCACTCGCCCTGGCAGCGTGGCAGCAACGAGAACACCAACGGGCTCTTGCGCGAGTACTTTCCAAAAGGCACAGACCTGTCCTTTCACGGGCCCGGGATCCTCGAGAACGTCGCTGCGGAACTCAACCGCCGGCCCCGCAAACGCCACGGCTACCGAACGCCCGCAGAGGTCCTCGCCACGCTAACCTCGAACCCAACCAATCAAACCGGTGTTGCAGACACCACTTGAATCCGCCCGATATGAGGCGCCTAGGTTAAGTGACACACTAGATCGCGCAGGAGTGGTTCACTCCTAAGTGAAAATATCCAGCGATCAGAGCGACCTTGGATGCGAACCGGTTCAAGACCGCACGCTTAGTGTTCCGGCCTCATATCCTGCGGTGCATGGGATCTCCGTAACGCTCGGTCGTCTCGTTGTTGCACTGGTGTCCACTTGCACGGATCACGTGGAGGGTTACATCTGGCCCGGCCTGTGCCAGCACCTGGGCACGTCGACGGGGCCGCCGAGGTCGAGCTGGCCGTGGAGCAAGACGTCGGGGATTCCGGCGAGGCGGTCATCATTACGCAGCAGTTGGTCTTCCTCGAGCCGGGCCCCGTGCGTGAAATAGTGCGTCACGATGCGGGCGAACTGTAGCTGGAATGTGGGTCGGTGAAGCGGGGGCTGGGTGCCGAGCCGGGTTCGAGCGAGACGGCGGCGTCTCCCCAGTCGCACCAGTGCTGCGCTGCGTTTCACTGTGGCGTCGTCGCTGTGGTTGAGTAGGCAGTCGTAGGCGGCGACGCGGTCACCGTCGCGCTCGGAGGCGGGGACTCCCTCGCGGAAGCGCTGTCATTTCTCGGGCAGGTAGCGGCCGTTCTCGTGGTGGAGCCAGAGCACGTCGCTGCGCTGGGTCATGGTGACGGAGATCAGGACTAGGGTGCGCACGTGCTGCGGGTAGCACTCGGCATAGGTGAGGGCCAGTGTGCAGCCCCGGGATCCGCCCCAGAGTCACAACTCGGAACGGTGCAGTACCGAGGGTGGCTTGTGGCCTATTCAAATAACCGACGCTAAGTGTTTGTGGCGTTCGGCAGCGATCGTTCGCACGACATGCCCAGAAATGGAGGAGCGCGTGTCACTTACCGTGTATGCACCAAGGTAACGAATGCGACTCTGAGCGATACGTCATCCCGAGGCACCCATCGAGTCCACCTCGCCAAATCGATCTCGGTCGTGCTTGCGGCACTGACCTAGGGTGGACGCATGGACGCTGACATCAACTTCTACTTCGACCCGGTCTGCCCCTTCGCCTGGATGACGAGCAAGTGGGTGCGGCAGGTGCAGGGGCAACGCGACTACACCGTGGACTGGCGGTTCATCTCGTTACGCCTGATCAATGCCCAGGTCGACTACGACACGCACTTCCCTCCCGGGTACGAAGCTGGACACACCGCCGGACTCAGGCTCCTGCGGGTAGCCGCCCGCGCGCGAGCGGAGCACGGCCGCGAGGCGATGGCGCCGCTATACGCCGCCTTCGGGACCCACATCTTCGACACCGCCCCCGGCCCGGACAACCATCGGACCGAGGGTGAGGTGCGTGAGCTCCGCGGGACGCGTGAGTTTGCGGAGCCGATCCTCGCCGAGGCGGGCCTACCGCCCGAGCTGGCGGAAGCTCTCGACGACGAGTCATGGGACATCGAGATCCAGCAGGAGACGGACGAGGCACTCTCGCTGACGGGAAAAGACGTGGGCACGCCCATCATCCACTTCGAGCCGCCCGCCGGTGCGGCCTTCTTCGGGCCGGTGATCAGCCGGCTGCCACACGAGGACTCGGCGGTCGAGTTGTGGGACCACGTGGTCGGGCTGGCCCGCTTCCCGGGTTTTGCCGAACTCAAGCGCAGCCTGCGCGAGCAGCCACAGCTGGCCGCGTTCGGAGTCGACGCGGACACGGTCGGAAAGCAAGAAGACTGGCACGGCGGCAGCCGGCGGCAGCAGAAATGACCCCCTCCATTAGGGTAAATGCATGAATGAGACGAGCACCCTCAGCCACCAGGAGTCCATCATCGTCGAGGCGTCGGCCGCGTTTCTCTATGACCTACTCTCCGACATCACCCGCACCGGAGAATGGAGCCCGGTCTGTACGTCATGCTGGTGGGATGACGAGGCCGAGGCCGGTCGGGTCGGTGCCTGGTTCACCGGGCACAACGAGCTCCCACACCGGACCTGGCAGACCCGGTCCGAGGTGGTGACGGCAGAGCACGGACGTGAGTTCGCTTGGGTGGTGGGCGGCAGCTTCGTGCGCTGGGGCTTCAGCTTCACCGCCGCGGAGACCGGGACGATGCTCACCGAGTCCTGGGAGTTCCTGCCGGACGGGATCGCCATGTTCGAGGAGAAGTTCGGCGAAAAGGCGCACGCTCAGATCACCGACCGCACCCAGCAGGCCCTCGGTGGCATACCGAAAACCCTCGCAGCGATCAAGCGGATCGCCGAGGTCTCCATCGACGTAGGGGCGAAAGCCCAGTCTTGACCGGGCCGCTCTCGGAGCGCATCGTGTCGTTGTAGAGCTGCCAATGACCGCGACCGGATCGCTTGGCGTGGAACAGGTCGAAATCGGTGTCGCGCACCAGGCTGGCTATTGTCGAGTGGTCCGTAAACAATGCGATGCCAATCGTTACCGTGGGCTGAGTGTGGCGCCCATGGATGCTCAGTTCGGTGCCGACAGCAGCGGCGATGCGCGCGGTCAGGTACTGGTGTGGCTCGGCCGTCCCCATGCGGTCTTGCCTTCAACGCTCACGTTTCATCCCTGGCAATCCTGCAACTCGGGACAGGAGCAGATGCCCCACCGGGCGGGCCGGCCCAGCGCACACTTCCGCTAGCCATTCGTGCTTCGATCCG
The DNA here is from genome assembly GCF_004402765.1 of Cryobacterium sp. TMT2-17-1. Taxonomy (NCBI): domain Bacteria; kingdom Bacillati; phylum Actinomycetota; class Actinomycetes; order Micrococcales; family Microbacteriaceae; genus Cryobacterium; species Cryobacterium sp. TMT2-17-1. Next base: position 116,281 of record NZ_SOGC01000036.1, on the reverse strand, counting down.
TCACGGAGGATCGGTAGGTACTTCCACAAATCCCGCTGCGCCAGGTGGGCGCGTGCCCTGAGGCACGTCGTCCTGCGGTCAGCCGCCGATGAGGGTTCGAAGGAGCGGCAGTCTTTGCGGGAATTGGAATCAGTGACCGCATAGGTGACAGATTCGGTTCTTTTGTGTGAATGGCAGCGCTAGATGGCGGTGAATTCGCATCGCTTCATGGCATGGGTGAACGTTGCGCGCTACTGGTGAGCGTGGGTGATGACGTGGCAGACACCGCCCGCTTCGCAATCGCCTGGGTCGAGATGCTGGCTCGCGTCGATGATGTGTTGCAGCTCTGTTTCAAGAAGTACGAGTTCTTGTTGGCGGCGGCGCACATCCGCAAGTCTTTTCAAAAGGAGGTTGGAGACGTGTTCGCACGGCACCTCGCCAGCTTCTCTAACAGTGATGATGCCGCCAAGTTCGGCCAATGTCAGACCAGCCGTCTGGGCAGACCGAATGAACCGCAGGCGCGATAGGGCCGCTTCGTTGTAGCGGCGGTAACCGTTCCCCCCACGTTCGGCGTGATCCAACAGGCTGCGCCGCTCATAAAACCGGATCGTCTGTGCGGTTACGCCGCTCGCAATGGCCAGGTCTCTAATCTGCATATTCCCATTTCACCACTTGACCTTGCACTGCGGTGCAACGTTTACGGTGAAGGCATGGATATTACGTTGCAGTACTTCGATGGGTGCCCGAACTGGAAAATCGCTGCTGAGCGGCTGGCGTTGATCGCGGCTGCATGCCCCGGCATCGTTGTGACCCGGCGGTTGGTCGAGAATCTGGAAGACGCAGAGACAATCGGTTTTCGGGGATCTCCGAGCATGCTGGTGGACGGAACAGACCTTTTTCCCGACCCGTCGGCGTCGGTCGGGCTGGCCTGCCGCATCTACAAGACCCCCACGGGACTAGCCGGCGCCCCAACACTGGAGCAACTGCGCGATGCGATCACTACAGCTTGAGCGGCATAAGTAAGGAATACGACCTGTTCGTGATCGGTGCCGGAATGGCCGGCACCACAGCAGCCAACAGGTGCGCTGCACAGGGATGGCGCGACACTAACCTTCAGCGGGCGGCTTTCGCCATGCTGCACTTGCCGATGGCGCGCCTTCCGGGTGGGACTTATCGCTCGCCGCTGGCGGATCGTGACTCGGCCCATTCCGGCTGGTCCGCTCCCCACTGGCTGCCGATCCACCTGTAGCGATTCGGACCGCCGCTAATGCTGATCGCGGGTGCGGCACAGGTGACGGTCCCTTCTAACGTTTCCGCGCTCACGGTTTGGATCTCATATGGGCCGGCTTCGGTCTGCGGGGAATGAGGCTGGGCGAGTAGCTCGTGAGCGACCCGGGCCAATGAAATGTCGACGGTCCACCCGTGCCCGTCGAGGTGGCGACGTCGAAGTGCTGACATGATCCCGGCGGCAAGTAGGTACCCGGCGGAGTGATCCAGTGCTTGGGCCGGCAAAGCTCCTGGCCTGCCGGTGCCGTCTGCGTGAATCTGGGCGATGCCGCTGGCTGCTTGGACAATGCTGTCGAATCCTCGGCGCTCGGCCCAAGGTCCGCTTTGCCCCCACGCGCTCACCCGGCCGATAACGAGCCCTGGATGGCGGTTGTGGAGTTCGACCGGCGAGAGGCCGAATTGGTTGAGGCTGTTCGGCCTGTATCCCGAGACAACAACGTCGGCGTCCGTCAGTAGCTGTTCGAGGCGGTCTCGATCCGGTTTGTAGCCGAGATCGAGGAGCGCGGAACGCTTCCCTTGCCCGGTGTCGAGGTACTGCCAGGGGAGTTCCGGCATGCCAGGATTGTCGATGCGCAGGACATCTGCCCCGAAGAACGCGAGGCTGCGAGTGGCCACCGGCCCGGCTATGACGCGGGTCAAGTCGAGCACCCGAACGCCCTCCAGGGGCGCGTGTCTGTCGGCCGACCCCAGGCTATGGAGGCCCGAGTCTCCTGCCTGCTGCACCAGGCTGATGAAGGGAGCTGCTTTCAGGGATTGGGCTTGAGGATGTCCTCTCCAACTGCTCGGGCTGCGAACCGCGCTGATCACCGCACCAGAATCTGTTGCTTCATCCTCCAGATCGAGGGCGCTGCGGCGCGAAATTGCGCGAGCGACAGCCTCGGTGGTGGCGGAGCCATCCAATCTCAGAAGTGAGCGCAAAGCCGCTTCGTGATGGGGATAGTTGGCGTGAGTGCGAACCCAACCGTCGCTCGAAGCGAAGAATCCGGACAGGGGCGCCCACGCTGGCGCGGGGTCCCCGTTCCACCGAAATAGTTGGTCACTCCGGAAGGCGCCGGCGACCAGTTGCGGCGCAGAGCCCACCCGCGGAACTTCATCCGCCTTCGGATCCCGCACTTCCGAACGGACAAGGTGCAGTAACGAGGCCATCAGCTTGGTCGCCGCGATGCTGTCCGCGGCAAGATCCCCGACAGGCAAAGGCGACGAAAGCGGCACCGGCCCGGACAAACGAACACGATCGGCTAGCTCCGGAAGTTCCGCGGAATCGGAGAGAAACGTGCTGAGGAAGGTGCCCATCGGTTGCCTCCCACGCCCTCGACCGTGCACACGTGGGCGTGAAACCAGGCGACCATCGGTGATTCCCACTTTATCCCCATGTCACGGAGTGCAATTGATGTCATGAGGGGCCGAGCAATCACGGGACGGAATCAAAACGGGGGGAGAGCCGGCGATAGGCCAGCCAAGGAACCCCTTCCGCAAAGGGAAATGAAGGTCGAGGTCTATCGAACCTGGCGTGTGAGTCGAAGGCCGAATGGGTGTGGCCCGGCGAAATACCAAACGAGCGCGCCGAGTAGAGGCGCGAATACGACGGCGATCATCCAGAGGACTTTCTCCACCTCGGACTGGTCGCGGGTTCGCGCAAGGCGGTTTACGCGGTCACTCGTTCCGGCCGGCCTGCTCCACGGGCAAGGTACGTTTGATGGGCGGAGTCAATTAGTTGCTAGTTTGATCCGCACCTGAGAAAGAGACCCCATTTATGCGCTCTCGCGCCCATACAACATCCTGGCTGCGCGCCGCAGCTGCCATTATCGCCACCGTCGCTGTGGTTACGGGGTGCAGTGCCACCGCCCAGAACACCGCGGCCGACTCCACTACCCTGACCTACGCCATCAACGGTGGCACGCTCAGCGGCGGCAAGATGGACATTCACTCATCGGCCTTCCAAGCCACCGCCCTCGTGATGCGCAATTCCTTCGATTCGCTCGTCTATCAGAAGGCCGACGGCTCCTTCGTGCCCTGGCTCGCCACGTCGTGGCAGATCTCCGACGACGGCCTGCAGTACACCTTCGACCTGCGCGATGACGTCACCTTCCACGATGGCGAGCCTTTCAACGCCGAGGCCGTCAAGGCCAACTTCGAGCACGTGGTCGCTCCCGAAACGGCGTCAGCGGATGCCGCCAGCCTCATCGGGTACGCCGAAACCGGTGGCTTCTACGCGGGCACCGAGGTCGTTGACGAGTACACCGTGCGGGTCGACTTCAGCCAGCCCTACGCCCCGTTCTTGCAGGCCGTGAGCACCGCCAAGCTCGGCTTCTACTCGCCCGCGGCGCTGCGTGAGAACGCAGCCCAGCTGCCCGCCGGCGGCCCCGGCATCTCGGTGGGCACCGGCCCGTACGTGTTGAGCGAGTACACGCCAGACCAGAGCATCGTCTTCACCGCGAACGAAAACTATAACTGGGCACCGGATGGCAGCACCCACCGGGGCGCGCCGGCCATCGACACGCTCGAGTTCCGCATCCTGCCCGAATCGTCGGTTCGCACCGGCGCACTCACGAGCGGTGAAGCACAGATCGCCAGCGACATCACCCCGAACGCCGTGGGACAGATCGGTGACGAGTTCACTATCGAAAACGTGACCATGCCGGGCCTGCCGTACACCCTGTTCCTCAACGAGGCGCACGGCGTCTTCGCCGACGAGAATGTGCGCCGCGCCTTTGCCCTCGGAGTGGACATCGGTCCGGCCGTGGAGAGCATCTACCAGGGGCAGGCGGAACGCGCGTGGAGTATCCTCTCCCCGGCCACCCCGAACTCCTACGATCCGAGCCTCGAAGACAGCTGGGCCTTCGACCCCGATCAGGCTAATGCCCTGCTCAACGCGGCCGGCTGGACCGAGCGCGACTCCGAGGGCTACCGCATGAAAGACGGAGCCCGACTCAGCGCGCAGTGGCTCGCCTATAACCCTGTCTCCGATGCCAACGCGAGCTTCGGAGACGTCGTGCAGTCGGACCTGCGCGAAATCGGCTTTGAAATTGTGCGCGACAACCGTGAAATCGCCCAGTACTACGAAGCATTCGACCAGCGTAATTACGACCTATCAGACTGGAGTTTTCCCAGTGTCGACGCCGACGTGTTGCGCGCCCACCTGCACAGCGGCGGCTACAAGAACGGCTCATCCACCGCCGATCCGGTCGTTGACACGCTTCTCGACAACGCCATCGCCACAAGCGACCCGGCCGAACGCGAGTCCCTCTACCAGCAGCTACAGCAGTGGAACGCTACCCACGTCGCCATGGTTCCGATCACCGTGCCCACCGCGATCACCGCATACAGCAAGACCATCGAGAACCTGAGCTTCGACCTGTACGGGCAGCCGCTCTTTTACGAGGCGTCCCTCACGACCGCTCCGTGATCGAACGCCACGGGCACGCACGCGGCGCTGCCCGACCGGGCGCTCGCCTACTCGGTCGGCTCGGCGGCATGGTGCTCGTGGTGTGGGGCGCCGCCACGCTGGGATTCTTCGCATTGCGGCTGATCCCGGGCGACCCGGTGAACGTGCTCATCGGGCTCGGCAACGTCTCGACACAGGTACGCGACCAGATCCGCGAAGACTGGGGCCTCGCCGACCCGCTTCTCGTGCAATACCTCGGCTACCTCGGCCGCCTCGTGCAGGGCGACCTCGGAACGTCGTACCGCAGGCAGCAACCCGTCGCCGACGTGATCGGCCAGCAACTCGTGCCCACCGTGCAGCTGATGGCCCTCGCCGTTGTGTTCGCGCTCCTGCTCGCGCTCGGGTCGGCATTGCTCGGGCGCGGCCGGCGCACAGCACCGCTGGCCGGCCTGCTCGAACTCGTTGCCGTGTCGTCGCCCACGTTTTGGATCGGTCTCGTGCTGATTAGCGTCTTCGGCTTCGGGCTTGGCTGGTTTCCGGTCGTCGCCACGGTGGGGTTCGGCGCTCTCCTCCTGCCAGCAGCGACCCTCGCCATCCCGGTGGCCGGCATCATCAGCCAGGTGCTGCGGCAGGGCCTCGATGACGCAGCAGCGCTGCCCTTCGTCGACACCGTGCGTGCCCGTGGTGCCAGCCACACCCGGCTCGTCGTGCGCCACACCCTGCGCCACGCCGCCGCCAGCAGCATCACGCTCACTGGGTATATGGTCGGCTCGCTGCTCGGCGGGTCGGTGCTGGTCGAGACCGTCTTTGCCCGCCCAGGGCTTGGCCGCGTAGCCCTCAACGCCATCGTTGACCGGGACGTACCCGTGGTGCTCGGCATTATCGTGCTCGCCGCGGTGGCCTTCTCCGTGATCAACCTGCTCGTCGACCTTGTCGCCGACCGCATCGACCCGCGCCTGGAGACTGAGCAGGCCTACGCATGAGCGTCCTCGTCGCCGTCCGGTCACGTCGAGTCAAGCGGATGCCCGCCCCGGCACTCTGGGCCGCCGCCGGGTTCCTCGTGCTCCTCGTGGTATCGGCCCTTCTGCCCGGGGTGTTCACCGCCGCTGACCCCCTGCGCACCGACATCGGTGAGGCGCTGCTGGCGCCCGGCCCCGGGCATCCGTTTGGAACGGACCAGACTGGCCGCGACGTGTTCGCACGGGTGATCTACGGTTCGCGGTACTCGCTCGCCATTGGCTTCGGTGCCACGCTGATCGCTCTGGTCGTGGGGCTCGTGATCGGCTCATTCGCTGGGCTTATGCGCAGCCTCGGCGACGGTGTGCTGAGCCGCGCCATCGAGATCGTGATGGCCTTCCCGGAGTTTCTGCTGGCCCTGATCGTGATCGCAATCATCGGCCCGGGGGAGGCGAGCCTGCTCGTGGCCGTGGCCCTCGCGGTGATCCCCTCATACGCGCGCGTCGCCCGGGTGCAAACCCTCGTGGTCAAGCGCGCCGGCTACGTGGAGGCCGCGCGCACGCTCGGTGTGTCGCCCGCGGTGACCGTGCTGCGCCACGTGCTACCCAACACCCTCGGCCCGCTGCTGGTCATGGCCACCATGGGAGTCGGCACCGCTATCACTGCCGCGGCCGGCCTGAGCTTCCTCGGCCTCGGGCCGAAGCCGCCAACGCCGGAGTGGGGACTCATCCTCTCGGAAGGCCGCAATTTTCTCGCCAGCGCCTGGTGGATCGCCGTGTTCCCCGGGCTCGTGATCACCGCCACCGTGGTGTCGACAAGCATTCTAGGCCGACACCTGCAGGCCCGAAGCGCGCGGCGGCAGCGATGAGCGTCATCACGGTGCGCAACCTGCGCGTGGTTCTGCCGGGCTCGGCGACCGCCGCGGTCGACGGCGTCTCGTTCAGCATTGCCGCCGGGCAATGCCTCGGCATAGTGGGGGAGTCCGGTGCCGGTAAGACGGTGACCGGCCGCAGCCTGATCGGACTCACCCCGGAGGGCGCACGGGTCACCGCCGAGGAACTGACCGTGGCCGGAGTTGACGCTCGAGACCTGACCGAGCCGGCTTGGCGACGCCTGCGCGGTGCCCGCGTTGGCCTCGTGAGCCAGGACGCCCTCGTCTCCCTTGACCCGCTGCGCCGGGTGGGCGCCGAGGTGGCCGAACCCCTCGAGGTGCACGAACCCACACTCGGCCGCGCCGACCGTGCCGGCCGGGTGCTGCAGCTGCTCGATCAGGTGGCCATACCAGAGCCCGCCATGCGCGTGCGTCACTACCCGCACGAACTTTCCGGTGGCCTGCGCCAGCGCGCACTCATCGCCTCGGCCCTCGCGGCTTCGCCGGCCGTGCTGATCGCTGACGAACCCACTACAGCCCTCGACGTGACCGTTCAGGCCCAGATTGTGATCCTGCTGCGCCAGCTGAAGGAGTCGGGCCTCGCGCTGCTGCTGATCAGCCACGACCTTACGATTATCCGCCAGCTCGCCGACGACATCGCCGTGATGAAAGACGGGCGGTTCGTCGAGTTGCAGCCTGCGGCCGACCTGTTCGCCGCGCCGCAGCATCCGTATACTCGCGAGCTTCTGGCGGCGGCGTCGCAGAGCCGACCGCCGGCCCCGCCGAACACCGGCCCCGTGGTGCTCGCCGCGCGGGACCTCGCCAAGACCTACGGCCAGGCGGCCGCGCAGCTACACGCTGTGAACGGGGTCTCGTTCGAGCTGCGTGCCGGCCACACCGTGGGCATCGTGGGCGAGTCGGGGTCGGGCAAGAGCACGGTGGCACGGATGCTGCTGGGCACGGAAACCCCGGACCGCGGCGATGTTCTGTTGCACGGTGAGCCCTGGAGCCGAGTGCCGGAATCGACGCGGCGGGCCCGACGCGGCGGCATCCAGATCATCCACCAGGACTCCCTGAGTGCCTTCGACCCGCGGGCGACAGTACTGCAGATCCTGTCGGAGGCAATCGCTCTGGATGGCACCCGGCTCGGGCGGCGTCGACGGCGCGAACGCCGGGCGCGGGCGATCGAGCTACTCGAGCTGGTGGCACTGAACGATTCCCTGCTGGGGCGGCGGGCGCACCAGCTCTCCGGCGGGCAGCGCCAGCGCGTGGCGATCGCCAGGGCGCTGGCCCGGCAGCCGAGTATCTTGGTCTGCGACGAGCCGGTGTCGGCGCTGGACGCGTCTATTCAGGCCCAGGTGCTCAAGCTGCTGGCATCCTTGCAGGAGACGACGGGGCTGGCGATGGTGTTCATCTCGCACGACCTCGCAGTGGTACGCGCGCTCAGCCACGACATCCTCGTGATGAAGGATGGCGTTGTCGTGGAGCAGGGACCGGCTGCGGCGCTATTTCTTGCGCCGCAGCATCCGTTCACCCGAGAACTGCTCGCCGCGCACGCCACGGCTTAGTCGGATCAGCCAACGGCCGGGTCGAATCCATGAACACCAAGATCCGACTCATCACCCGCATCGCTTTCGGCTTCACATCCCCGACGCCCTGATCGCCCTCACCATGCTCAGCCTCGGCGGCCATAAACCGGTACTCCCGAGCAGGGTTTAACCCACGGTTACGACAGGACAGCCTTCACGACGACCAGTTAATTGTGATCATCCTCCGCCTCGGACATCGTCGGGAGATAGACGAATCCCGATAAGTGAACGCCCATCGGCGCACACGAAAGGAACAACATGACGGCTCTGGCCGCGCTGAGCTACGCGAGGACCTTTGAGCCCTTCGTTCGGTTGCACCGCCAGCAGAGCGTCTGGAGGTTTTCGGGCGTGCTGAGACCGCCTTTGGACACCGGATGATGTGGTCGACCTCGAGCAAAAGGTGCGGCTCGGCAGCCACCGAGACGCTGCATTGCAAGCAGGCGTAGCGGTCGCGCTGCTTGATCTCGCCTCGGAGTCGCACCGTCATCAGCGCGCGTTGCCCAGCGGCCGACTTCGTCCAGCGGATCTTCTGGACGAGCGTCGCGGACAGTGCATCAAGGGTGGGAGTGTCGAGTGCGATGGTCGACGCCTGACCGCTGTTGCGTCCTGCGGAGGTGTACTGGAATTTGTAAACCGGGTACGGCACCTCGATGGGCGACAGGTGGGCACCGATCTGGTTCCAGAACTCGTCGGCGTAACGCTTGAGGATGAACTTCGGCGGATTGATTCTCGCGGTGATCTCTGCCTCGCGACCCTTGACGTTGGAGACCGCCTCCTCCAGCCGCGAGATGTCCTCGGCGACACGCTGAACGTCAGCCAGGGTCTCCTGGTCGGCCTTGATGGAGAAGTACTTCATGACGTACTTGATCGGCTCGACGCTGGCATTGCGGACGCCCTGGAGAGATGTGTTGTGCACTTGCGGCGCGTAGTCGGAGACGTTGCGGTCGCGCCGATTGTTCCACGCCGAGTTGCTCTCAAACGTGGCCAGGTGCGCATACTGACCCGCTGAGGACGCTCCCAGCTCAAATGAGCCCTGCGAGCGGATCTCGGCCACGTAGTTCACGACCTCGTTGTGCTCGGCGACAACGACGGCGATCTCGGATCGCAATGTTTGGAACTGGTCGGAACTGGTCGGAACTGAAATAGCGATCCTTGCGGACCTTCCAGATGATCGGGCTGGCGATCAGAACCAGTGCAAGCGCGGCCAAGGCGGCAACTCCGCTTCCGGTGGTTCCGCCAAGGACGAGGGGCCCCGCAATGAGCAGCATGATTTAAAGCGGTTTGGGCATGATGCCATCTTTCCGTGATGTGACGTAGACAAGCTCATTCTGGCGGGCACTTCTGACACAAATGTCTCTTATCCAGCAAAAACGGGTCAACACTTCCAGTGGAAGCGAGGCAGAGGGCAGAGGAAACTCATGCGGGCTGGCGGCTGCGGATTAAATGACGATGCACGGCCAGGGATGCTCGAACGGCCGCTTTTCGGCGCTGCGAATTGTCCTGCTCGTGCGATGGAGTGATGAGTGGCGAGTGGGTGCGCGCGGTCATGTTCGGAGCGGCGGGTCGAGTTCTGCGCCGTCTGCGGCGCCGGGTAGCACCTTGAGTGGCCAGTTGGCCTTGTAGTTGGAGTGGACATCGCGGTCCCGACGTCGAGTCGTTGAACATACCGGCCCCATGCCCATGGGGGCAGTCGGGTTGCCTTGCGTTGCCTGCGTGGCACGGTCGGCAAGGAACTTAGACCGACCACTAATGCGTTGCCACTCGCGTTCACGGAGTTCTCCCGCCCGTGAACAGATACGCAATCATGGGTACGCTTGAGCCCGGTGCTACTGGCAGCATCGACTGGGATGATTACGGCAGCTTCCCGATCGAAATCACCGAGGTGGTGTCCGACGGCTCGTTCGGCTTCCGTTGGTCGGGAATCCCCGCAGAAGAGCTCGACGAGTACTCGACGCACGTGCGCTTTACCATCGCCGATGCTGGTAACGGGACGGATGTCACGGTGATCGAATCGGGCTTCGACACACTCCCCGGCGGCACCCGCTACCGTCGCGAACGTTTTGAGCAGAACCGAGAGGGCTGGGACGTCGTACTCGACGAGCTCGCGATTTTACTCGAGGGTGTCACCCAGTAGTTCACGATTACGGGGGAGTCGCTCGACGAGTTGGCCACGTTGCTCGGCCGGTAGAGGATTATTTGACAGAGCGCAGAGGATGTACGCGAAAGTACCAAAAAATTGCCCACTGATTCAGTGGCCTGTGAGTTATAGGAACAGCACGCCACAGGGTCGTGCTCAGAACTGGTTGATTCTGGTCTAAGAACAGGTCTTAAAACGAATGGCCTCCGAGATTTCGGAGGCCATTCGGCGTTACCGGGGTGGATTGTCCTCGTGGGGAGGCGTTTCCTGACGAGGATCCCCTGGAGGCAACGAGGGCCCCGGTCAAGTCACGTGAACGCCGACTGAAGCAACCTGCTTCGGCGTCGACTTGGTTCAGGCGCGCGCTACCGTGCGTGAGTGCGGGCGAAGGCGGATGCCGCGGCGACCTGCTCCGGCCCCGGCCGCACCCCGGTGTAGCGCTCGAACTGCTCCGCTGCCTGCAGAGCGATGACCTCGGCCCCCGTGATCACGGTCTTACCTGCCGCGCGCGCGGCCAGGATGAGCGGAGTCTCCGCGGGCAACGCCACCACGTCGAACACGCAGGTCGCGTCGGCGATCACCTCGGCGGAATAGGACAGGTCGTTCGCCTCGGCACCGCCGGTCATGCCGATCGGGGTGACGTTCACGAGCAGAGGTGCGGTGAGACCGGTCGGCTCGGCCGCCCAGCGGTAGCCGAGCTCGGTGGCGAGAGTCCGGCCTCGGGCCTCGTTCCTGGCGATCAGGGTGCCATGCTCGAACCCGGAATCGCGGAAGGCCGCGGCGACGGCCTTCGCCATTCCGCCGCTGCCGCGGAGCAGGAACGGAGTGGTCGGGTCGAGGGCGCGCGCGCGGATCAGATCGGCGGCGGCGATGTAATCCGTGTTCGAGGCCCGCAGGCAACCGTTGTCGTTGACGATCGTATTGATCGACGCGATGGCGCTCGCCGAGTCATCCAACTCGTCGACCAGGGCGATGACATCTTCCTTGAAGGGCATCGACACGGAGCAGCCACGGATGCCCAACGCACGCACGCCGCCGATCGCGGCGGCAAGATTCGTCGTGGTGAACGCCTTGTAGATGAAATCGAGCCCCAGCTCGGCGTACAGGTAATTGTGGAAACGCGTGCCGAAATTGCTGGGCCGGGCGGCCAGGGAGATGCACAGGCGGGTGTCTTTGTTGAGCAGGGGCTGCAGTGTCATGCGGTCAAGTTTAGGAGCGGAATCGCCAGCGGATGCCCGGGCGGAAGGAGCGGGACCCAGTCAGCCGGCGGTGGACTCCCGCACGATCAGCTCCGGTTGGAACTCGATCTGCTCGTGCACGAAATCGTCGCCGCCGGCGGCTTCGCGCAGCAGCAGGTCGACGGCCGTGTGGCCGATCAGGGCGCTCGGCTGGTGGATCGAGGAGAGCGGCACGATGGCTGCCGCCGCGAAAGCGATGTCGTCGTAGCCGATGAGCGCCACGTCTTCGGGGACCCGCACATCGCCCAGCATGCTCAGGGCCTGCAGCACGCCGATGGCGAGCAGGTCGTTCGCCGCGAACACGGCGTCCGGCCGGTCGACCGGGTCGCGGGCGCGCAACTGCTCGCCCACGAAACGCCCCTGCAGCACCGAGAGGGACTCCGTGCTGATCACCTCAAGCGACACGTTCGGATGCTCCCGCACGGCCTGCCGCGCGCCCTCCGGCCGGTCGGCAACCTGACGGATGCTCTGCAGCCCACCCACGAACGCGATCCGGGTGCGCCCAATCAAGGCCAGGTGCTCCGCGGCGAGGTGCCCGCCGGCCACGTCGTCGACGGCCACGGAGGAGAAGCTGTGGACGGCCGTCTGCCGGTCGACGGGAACGGTGGGGGTGCCGCGGGCGCGCAGCCGCATGAGCCGGTCCCCGACCTCGCCGAGCGGGGAGATCAAGACGCCGTGCACACGCTGCTCTTCGAACAGGTCGAGGTAGGCACTCTCTCGGTCGATGTTCTCGTCGCTGTTGCCGAGGAGCAGGGTGAGACCCTCTTCGGCGGCCCGGTCCTCGGCGCCGCACGCGACATCCGTGAAGAACGGGTTGGCGACGTCGAGCACGACGAGCCCGATGCTGCGGCTGCGGCCGGCCCGCAGTCGCCGGGCAGCGTCGTTGCGCACGAAGCCGAGGGCGGAGATTGCCGTCTGCACCCGCTCCACGGTTGCCGGGGAAACCTTGCCCGGCCGGTTGAGCACATTGGAGACGGTGCCGACCGACACCCCGGCGCGAGCCGCGACTTCGCGCACACTCACCGTTGCCATCGTCACCCTTTCGCCTTGCGCTTTGCTGCCTCTAGGTGAAGTGTGAATCACCGCGCCGCAGATTGAAACGACTCAATACACGAGACCTATTCGAAGTCTCGGTTGAATCTCATTTGGGGGATTGCACTTTTTCTGCTGTCGACGGACGCCCCAACCAATCCGTATATTCGCTGAATACACGTTCTCTGAAACGATTCACCCTTGTCGGTGCCGTTGAGCCATTCGGACCGGTCGTCGCCCTCGCAGACGGGAACATCGAAATCCTCCCCGGTGAGATCCATGCCCTGGTCGGCGAGAATGGGTCCGGCAAGTCCACCCTCGTGAGAATCCTGGCCGGGCTCTACCGCCTCGACGCCGGCGAGTTCCAGGTCGACGGGCAGCCGGTGTCGTTCCGCACCGTGGCCGACAGCAAGGCCCCCGGCATCTCCGCGATCTATCAGGAACCCACCCTGTTCCCCGACCTCACAGTGGCCGAGAACATTTTCATTGGGCGCCAGCCGAAAGGCCGGCTGGGCCTGATCAGCCGGGCCTCCGTGCGCACGGCCGTCGCGACCTGTTCGACCAGCTCGGCGTGCGCATCGATCCCAACCGAGCGGCCGAGGGACTGTCGATCGCCGACCAGCGGATCATCGAGATCGCCAAGGCCATCTCCCAGGGCGCCACGGTGCTCGTCATGGATGAGCCGACCGCCGCGCTGTCGGACATCGAGGTGGAGCGCCTGTTCCAGGTTGCCCGCAACCTGCGGGCCCAGGGCGCGAGCATCCTCTTCATCTCGCACCGCTTCGACGAGGTGTTCGCCGTCTGCGACCGCATCACCGTGATGCGGGAGGTCGCCCCGGTGGGCGACACCGTGCTCTCCGTGAAGGGGCTCGGCCGCGCCGGCCTCTTCGCAGACGTGACCTTCGCCGTGGACGACCCCCGTTTTCTGGCACCCGGGGACATGCCGGCGCGCATCCGTTCCTACTGCGCCCAGCACGGCTTGCCGGTGCCGGGCACCCCGGTCGAACTCATGCGCAGCATCGTCGAGAGCCTGGCGGCTGCCTATGCCGAGACCCTCCGGGTCGTGAGCGAGCTGTCGGGAAGGAGCATCCGCGCGGTGCATATCGTCGGCGGTTGGTCGCAGAACGACCTTCTTTGCCAGCTCACCGCGAACCGAACGGGGCTGACCGTGCTGGCCGGCCCCGTCGAGGCCACCGCGATCGAAAACGTGCTCGTGCAGGCCCGTGCCCAAGGTCTTGTGACCGGAAGCCTCGACAGCCTGCGCGCCCTGGTCGCCCTGGCCTCCGCCCCACGGCGCTACCGGCCCACGGCCTGACGTGCGCCGGTGCTACCTGCCTCGGGGCAGAGCCGCCCCGACTGGCTGCCGTGCGCCCCCAACCAATTCGACGGAGATTCTGCCAAAATCCGGCCATTCCCACCGAGAACGGGCGGTCTAGAGCAAAATCTCCGTCGAATTCGTTCGGCGTCGGGCTGGACTGTCGCCCTCGGTCCGCGGTCGAGAAGGGGCCAGGGTGGATGGCGCACAGGGGCGCCTACGTCCCGGTGGGGTCCGGGCGGTGATGCGTGATCAGGATCGGGTCGATCGCGCGAGGCGGCCGCTCAGGCCCAGAGGCCGATGCTGAGCTGGAGGCGCGCGTGGCTGCCGAGCACCGCCTGCCCCATCGGGACGATGGGAACCGGCAGCTGCCATTGCCCGTCGCTGGACTTGCCCGGTGCCCAGTCGAGCTGGTTGGGCAGCTCTGCTTGTTCGGTGATTCGAACGGCGAGGGTGCTGTTCCACTCCCAGGTCACGCTTCTGGCCGCGCCCTTGTCGTTCACCTCGACGTCGACGATGAGCGTGTCCTGCCAGTCCGCGATCTGCTCGAGGTGTCCCCCGAAACCGAGGGTGCCGCCCGTCTCCTTGAGTGAGATGATCTTGAGGTTGAGGTTGAGGTCGAGGGCGTAGCGGCACTTACGCACGTTCTTCGGCTGCAGGTTGATTGTCATCAACGGGACCGGTGACAGGGGCCCGGCGATGCCCTTCTCCGTGGCGTTCAGATCGATCGGGCAATAATGATCGGCCGGCTGCTCATGAATAAGCGCAGGCACGCCACGGATGGCCAGCCTCGCCTCGCCCTGCCAGATGCGGTCGTTGCGATCGAGCTCCACCCCGTGCGGGGCGACCTCCACCCGCAACCCGCCGAACAGGAAGCGGGAAAGGTTCTGGTACGTTTCCTCGGAGTTGACCAAGCCGTATCGACCCGAGTGGGAGCGATGGATGTAGGCCCGCGCGCCCCCGTAAACGTAAGCGTTGCGGATCGCGACGAGACCATCGCTCTGCACGCCCATGACCGCGGATGACAGCCCGGCGGCCACGGAATAGTCGCGTGAATTCGTGCCGACGATGCTGAGGATGCGGGAGGGAGGGAAGGAGCCCACCATGCGCCGGGGGTCCCACCGGCCCGTTTTCGGGTCGGTTTCCCGGGCAGGGTCGTGGGTGGCCGACAGCATGTACTCCTGCATGTGCCGGGGGAGAAGCTATCGCTGCCCAGCGGCTCGAACCGGTCCATGAGCCAGCCCCCGATCGGCCCGCCGAGCTCGGGGGAGATTCCTCCATGCGGGGTCCCGATCGTGCAGAGTTTCGACACCGCTTCGGCGGGGTCGGCCAGTTCGCGCTGCAGGACGGTGCGGCAGATCAGCCCGCCCATGGAGTGCGCCACGAGTAGACGGGTGGTCCGCCGCGAGTCTTGGCATGCACCAGATCGATGAAATCGACGAGACCCCGGGCCGCGCGGCCGATGTCGTACGATTGCGGCTTGACCCCGAATGTGCCCATGCGGCGTCGTAGAACTGGTGGATCCAAACGGAGTCCGGTTCCAGCGTTCCGGGATAGGCATTGATCAGGACGTTCTGCTGTCTGCAAAGCCTCGTACATAAATGACGGGGTAGCGCTCGCTCATCGCGTCGTCATTCGCGCGTCACGTGTCACGACAGGAAGTCTTGGTGGCACGATTGGAGGCGTTCGACAAGCGGATGACGGTCCTGAACCGATTTCCGCGCTTACCCCACGCCGAAACCCGTCGATAAAGAGTTGAGAGGTGCAAGACGATGGACACAGAGCCGCGCGAGACCGCAAACACGACCATTAGCCTACTCCTGCGCCACGTGCGTGAGCGCGGTGGGGAGGGAGCCGTCATTGAGGTGCTCGCCCGGGCGGGCGTACAGCAGGATGCAAAGACTCTCCAGAACACGTCCGCGTGGGTCAGCTACGCCACCCGAATCCGGCTGTTCGAGGCCGCAACCGCGGTGCTCGGTGACCCGAACACCATGTTCACCGTGGGCACCGGTGCGGTCCGCGGTGACGTCCAGCCCGTGCTGGTGCAGCTCCTGAGTGTGTTCGCCTCACCTGGAGCAATTTTTCGCCAGCTGCCGCGCATGGTGCCGAAGTTCACCACAACGTCGACGATGGATGCAGTCCGGGTCGGACAGACCAGCGCGACCGTGCGCTACCGCCTCCACGACGGCTATCGTCCGTCCCGACTCGACTGCCAATACGCCCAGGGACTGTTTTCGTCCGTGCCGGCCATTTTCGGACTCGCCCTTGCCCACATCAGCCACCCGCAGTGCCAATCGGACGGCTACCCGGCGTGCGAATACGTGCTGACCTGGTCAACGCGGGTGCGTTGGTGGTCCTGGCGCACGCGGAGTCGCTGGGTCGACGCATCCCTCGGCGTACTGCGCGACAAGGTGCGGGAGGTGCAACTGGCCGCGGCTGACCTCGTTAGCAGCGACGATGTCGACGAGGTGCTCGCCCGAATCGTCGATCGCGCCGCCTCCGCCGTGCTCGCGCCGTCATACCTCCTCATCGTCGAACCTGCCGGGGGCGGCGCGCCGCTGGTCCGCCACCGAGGGCTTGGCGACGAACGTGGCGCCGATCTCGTGGCACGGATGCTGCGCGGCGAGCAACTGGGCGAGCGCGCGCTGGTCGTCGACATCGCCTCCAATCGCAGGGTCCACGGGCATCTGGCCGCCGTGTTCACGGAGGGACACACCGCGATGCTAGGAGATCGGGCCCTGCTCGAGGCCTACGCCGGACACGCGGCCGCGGCCCTGGACCTGTTCACGGCTCTCGAGGAATCCCGCCGGGAGGGAGTTCGCACGACCGCACTGCTCAACCTCGCCCACCAACTGGCGATCAGCGACAGCGTCGAGGCGATCGCGGAAGTCATCGCGTCGGCACTGGCGGCGATCGTCGGCAGTGACGCGGCATCCGTTCTCCTCTGGAACGCCGACCTTGGTGAGCTTCGCCCTGCCTCAGCCGTCGGTTTCGAGCCTGCCGATCGCGAATTCTTCATGCGTACGACGCTGACTGTGGAGCAGACGCCGGAGCTTCTCGGCGTTCTCAGACGGCAGGAACGCGTTCTGATCACGGCTGACGACGCCAGCCCGGCCCTGGCAGAGCTGCTCCGTGCCATCGGTTCACACAACGTGGTCGCCGTCCCCCTTCTCGCCGGGGATATG
Source organism: Cryobacterium sp. TMT2-17-1 (assembly GCF_004402765.1). Classification (NCBI taxonomy): domain Bacteria; kingdom Bacillati; phylum Actinomycetota; class Actinomycetes; order Micrococcales; family Microbacteriaceae; genus Cryobacterium; species Cryobacterium sp. TMT2-17-1. The sequence continues at coordinate 99,306 of NZ_SOGC01000036.1, read as the reverse complement.
TTGATGGGCGTCGCAACGGCCTGCTGGGTTGCCCCCGTCGCGGCCGAGGTCCTGGCGGAGGCCATCACCCTGATCGAAGGTGTCAGCCACCAGGGAGAAACGGCCATGCAAAGGGCCCGGCTGCTCGAGACCGTGAGGCACCAATCCCAGCACGATGCCTTGACAGGCTTGCCCAACCGAGCGCTGTTCGCGCTGCTGCTCGACACCGCCCTGGCAGAGTGCCAGCCTCACAGCCGAACGGCGGTGCTGTTCTGCGACCTCGACAACTTCAAACGCGTCAATGACCGGCTGGGCCATCGCGCCGGGGACGAGCTGCTGCGGCAGGTCGCGGCTCGCCTGCGCGCCGAGGTTCGAACCAATGACACTATCGGCCGCCTCGGCGGCGACGAGTTCGCGGTGCTTGTCACCGATCTCGACGGCGAAGATTCGGCCATCGAGCTGGCCCACCGAGTAGTCGGCTGCCTGAATCCCCCTTTCCACCTGGCCGGCCAGCACGTGCGCATCTCCGCCAGTGTGGGTGTTGCCTCGCACAGTGGACAGGGGGGTCGCGGCGAGCAGCTCCTCGACGCGGCCGACGCCGGGATGTACGACGCAAAGAGAACGGGACGGAATCAGATCGCCGTCGCCCGCACCGAGGTGCCGGGCAGTGCATCATCGAACCCGGAATCACCGGGGGACACCGACACGTCACTGCTGGTCGAGCTGGCCCGTGCCGTCGAGGCGAACGAGATGAGGCTCTACTACCAACCTGTCGTGGACATCTCCCGTTTCGGCGAGGAGACGGTGGTGGGTGCGGAAGCCCTCATCCGCTGGGCGCACCCGCGACTGGGCGTTTTGGCCCCGGGCGCCTTCTTGCCGCTGGCGCAGGAACGCGGCCTCATCACCGAGATGGATCTGTGGGTGATCGCGACCGCGTGCCGGGACGTGGTCGAGTGGCCGCAGTTAGGCGCTCGGCCTCTAGGCGTCGCGGTCAACCTCGACGCCGCCACCCTTCTGGACTGCCGACTCGTGTCGACGGTTCGCACGGCTCTCAACCGCAACGACCTCGCACCGGAGCGACTGACCCTCGAGGTGGTGGAGAGCAGGTCACTGGTCGACCTCCCCGGCATCGTCGAGCGCCTCGTGGAACTGCGCCGCCTGGGCATCCGCATTTCCCTTGACGATTTCGGCACCGGCTTCTCGACCCTGGCCTGGCTCAACACCCTTCCCGTCGACCAGATCAAGATCGACCGCAGCTTCATTCAGGACCTTCCCAACGCCTCCTCCGTCTCCCTCGTGCAGGGAATCCTGGCGCTGGCGTCGAAGCTCGACGTGGAGGTGATCGCCGAGGGGGTGGAGACCACGGAACAGCTCGACAGTCTCCGCACCAGCGGCGCCGTGCTTGCCCAGGGCTACCTGTTGGGCCGCCCGAGCGCGACCTGGGACCCGATGGCTGGAAGCGCGGTTGCGGCGGCCCGACGCGGGGCATAGCGCACGAGTCCGGGCGTGCTCGCCCCAGATCGCGGCCTGGCCGCCGTCGGCCGGCAGGACGGCCAACTGGTTTATCCGTTCGGGGACACATCGCTCGCGATGACCCGGGCACCCTCGCTGGCGAAACGGATGGCCGGGGCCCGGCCGAGCCCGGACCCCGCACCGGTCACGATGGCCGTCTGGCCCTGCAAACGGTACGGGGCGAATGCGGGTGCCATGGAATCCGAACGAGCTGGCGCTGATCGCCTTGCGGCTCTTCCGGAAGCGCGAATTCGATGCCTGCAGCGGGGCGGACGTCGCATCCGCCGCCAGGGCCAGCCGGCGCACCCTGTTGCGTCACGTCACGTCACGTCACGTCACGTCACGTCTAGGTCCGATGGCGGCACACGCCTTGTCGGCGGCGGCTGATGCGGCCCCGTTCTGGTGGGTCGAATTCAGCGTTGGAGAACAGCAGGCGCTCGTCGGCCAGGTGATCGATCGGATCGGCCGTGCTCTGGGCGACTGAATGCAGTTGGCAGGCTCAGGCCAGCATGCTGCGCAGCATCCACGCCGTCTTCTCGTGCACGTCGAGGCGACGCACGAGCAGATCGGTGGAGACCTGGTCGGGCGCACCCTCGGCGAGGGGCAGCACCTCCCGGATGGTGCGGGCCGTGGCCTCATGGGCGGCGACCAGACGACGGAGCATCTCCGGGGCATCCGGCAGGTCGGTGTCCTCGCGCACGACGGCGAGCTCGGTGAACTCACGGTAGGTGCCCGGCGCCGGGGTGCCCAGTGCACGGATGCGCTCGGCGATGTCGTCGACGGCCAGGGCCAGCTCGGTGTACTCGTCCATGAACATGGTGTGCAGAGAGTGGAACATGGGGCCAACGACGTTCCAGTGGTAGCTGTGAGTCTTGAGGTACAGGGTGTACGAGTCCGCCAGCACCCGGGACAGGCCGTGAACGATCTTCTCGAGCTGCTGATCCGGGATACCGATGTCGATTATCTGACTCACTGGTGACTCCTTAGGTCGTGTGGGTATTCACGCTACACACCCGGGGTGTGACGCCGCCGTGAGGACCGGTGGCCAACCGGAGTGACCGCGAACCCGGTCAGTCGATCCGGGCCACGGTGACCGCGATCTCGGTCACGACCGGGTTACCGTTCTGGTCGAGCTGATCTGTGATCGCATCGTGCACGCGGCGGCTCACGTCGGGGGCCGCGAAGGGTGCGGCGACGCCGATCTTGACCGCGATCTTCAGGCCGCCCTCCTTCTCGGAGACGGAGACGGAGACGGAGACGGAGCTGGTCGACCGCGGCTTGCCGGTCACGGCTTCGACGGTGGTTGCGATCACCGAGGCGACCACGGTTGCCACGAGCGGGGCTGCCGAATACAGCGCATCCACGCCGGGGACTGCCAGCACCGCCCCGTCGAGTTGAGCGGTCAGCTGGGCCGGCGTCCCGGGGTCGGGCGGCGGCGCTTCAGGTGCAAGGGCGTCACTCATCGCTGCTCGCTTTCGCTTTCGCTTTCGCCGGCGGGGGTACGGGTTGGTACAGGTCGCGGATGGTGATGTCGATGGCCTCGACGGCGAGTTCCGTGTGCTGGCTAAGTGCGGTGTAAAGCGCCTCCCGGAGCTGCTCGGCGAGCGGTGGAATGTTCTTGCCCTCCAGAACCGTGGCATCCACGCGCACGGTGACGGGTGCGCCGGGCTCGCTGACCTCGCCGTCGAGGCGGCACCGGCCGACGATGATGTTCGGCACGCCGTCACCGGCGGCACGCAGAATGCCGCGCACCGCACCTTCGGTCACGCTCAGGCGAGCGGTGGGGGAGGGGTGGCTGATCGGGATGTCCCGGCCCGCGCGCGCCTCCAGATTGATGTGCTGCAGAATCGAGTTGACCCAGCTGTCCTCGCGCTCGGATTCGCGCTCCACGTCTTTCCGGAGCAGGGCGCGCTGCGTGCGCCGGAGCCGCTGCATGCCGCGCAGGGCGATCTCGCACTCGGGGAAGCCGTCGATGCTCGGGTCTGCGGGGGTGCGGTCCCGGTCGAGGTAGTCGCTCAGTTCTTCGAAGGTGTGGCCCGCGAGCTCATCGGAGGGGTTCATCATCGCCATTCCTCCATCTCTTGGAGCAGAGTCTTCCGAGCTCGGGCGAGAAGCCCACGAACCGTTGAAACGGGAAGTTCCAGTTCCTCCGCGATCTCGCCGTAGCTGCATTCCGCGAGTTCTCGCAGCATCCAGCAACGGCGCTGGTCCTCCGGCAGATCGCCGAGGACACGCGTCAGAGCTTCGGTTTGAGACTCCACCTCCGCCAGTCTATGGGGGGAGTGGCTCTCCGGTGCCGGGGCGTCGGTGAGATCGACGTTGAGGTGCGGACGCCGGGCACGTAGCCGGTCGACGCTTTTCCGGCTCACGATCCGCATCAACCAGCTTCTGACGGCGGCGCCGTTGTCGAGGGTGGGCAGCTGCTGCCAGGCGGTGATGAAGGACTCCTGAACGACGTCGTCCATCTCGTCATTTGATCCCAGGACCCGGCTGGCATACACCCGCATCAGCGGGCCGTAGCGACGCACGAGCGCCTCGAACGCCCGAATGTCCCCGTCGGCGGCGCGGTCGGCCAGGGTCTGGTCGGTGAATGACTCAAACGGAGATGCGAGCGGTGCCCGGATTGGGGTCGTTGGCATCATTTCTCCACCCTCTCACCCGCCGTGTCCAAAAATTACTTGACAAATCCGTGTGACAAATATGCCACAACACACGTCGTATTACTGACAGCCTTTGTCAGCCGCAGAACGGAAGGATTCCCGATGTTCCACTCACCCGCCGTCGACGACAGCATATCCGCCGGTGCCGTCATGCCCACGTTCGATTCGTTGCTCGTCGGTCCGGCCGATGATGATGATGACGCCGGGGACTCGACGGCTGCGACCGCATACGTCTGGGGCACGCGCGCCTGGCTGCCACCGACGCAACACCACTGGAAAGGGAAGACACTATGAGTGCATCCGACAAGATCGAAAACGCCGCCCAGGACCTCAAGGGCAAGGCCACTGAGGCCGTGGGCAAGGTCACCAAGGATGATTCCAAGGTTGCCGACGGCAAGGCGGAGCAGTCTTCGGCGAGTGTGAAGAAGGCCGGCGAAAACGTCAAGGACGCTTTCAAGCACTAAGTTCTTCACGCATGGAGCGTCAGATCCAGTCGTTGCGCTTGAACAGCACGTAGAGCAGTGCCGAGAGCCCCACGATCAGCGCGGCCGAGCTGTAATAGCCCAACGGCTGGGCGAAGCCGGGGTAGGGCACGTTCTGCCCGTAGAAGCCCGTGATGGCTGTGGGCACGGCGATGATGGCCGCGTAACCAGTCACCTTCTTCGTGATCACGTTGAGCCGGTTGCCTTGAATCGCCAGATTCGCCTCAAGGATGGCGGTGGCCTGGTCACGCAGGCTCTCCGTCCATTCCATGACGCGAAGCACATGGTCGTATACGTCCTGGAAATAGGGACCCATTTCGTCCCGCAGCAGGTGCAGATCGCGCCGCAGCAGCGTGTTCACGACCTCGCGCATAGGAAGGATGACCCGGCGTATCGTCACGAGACTCTTGCGCAGTTCGAAGGAGGCCCGCTGCACCGCTTCCTGCTTGGTGCCAGGCAGGAAGAGTTGGTCCTCGAGTTCTTCGACTTGTTCGTCCAGTGCTTCAACGGCGTCGAAATAGCCGTCGACGAGGTGGTCGAGCAGCCCGTGCAGGAGGAAGGCCACTCCGTTCCGGGCCAGATCGGAGGCCGAATCCCAGCGGGCCACGACGGCCTCCAGGTCGAAGCCTTCAGTGTGCACGGTCACCAAGGCCCGGTCGGTGATGAACACCGCGATCTCGTGCGTGGTGACCTGAGCGGTCGCCACGCCGAATTCGGCCGAGTACGCGGACAGGAACAGGTGGTCGGGGTAGCGGTCGAGCTTGGGCCTCTGCCGCAGCGTCAGGGCGTCTTCGACCGCCAGCTCGTGCAGGCCCAGTTCGCCCGCGAGGCTGACGAGATCCTCTTCGCCGGGATCGGCGAGGTCCACCCAGACGACGGCGCCGGACAGGGCGAGGTGCTCAGACACCTCGGCGAGCGGGAAATCCTCGTCGACGAGAGAGCCGTCGCGGTAGCAGCGGGTACGGGGTGTGGGCACACTCCAGTCAAGCCCGATCTCGACCGATCGAATAGGTCAGCGCGCGGGGGGCTCCCAGGCGGCGACGGATGTGACGGTGTCGAGCACTTGCGTGCGTCCGGCATCCGTCAGCTCGATGCGGAGGCTCGGTGAGTCCAGCGTCATGGCCACGGTGAGTCGCGCGACGGCGTCCGTACCGGTCCAGAGGAGTTCGAGTCGGTCGTCGCCGATGGCCGTCCAGGAGAAGTCGCCGTCGAAGGCCGGGTGCGTGCTGCGGATGCGGGTCAGGCCGAGCTGGGCCCGGGTCACGTCGGTCGCGAGGGCACGTTCGACCTCCTCCGCCGTGTAAACGTGGCGGTTGACGTCGCGGCCATTGCCGGTGCGCTCGAAGAGTTCGGTGTCGTCGAGGCCGCCGAGCAGTCCCACGTAGTACACCTGCGGTCGGCCGGGCAGGAAGTGCTGCACGGCGCGGGCCAGAAGATAGGGCACTTCCTCGCCGCCGAGGACGCTGTAGAACGTCGCGTTGATCTGGTGCGGCAGCGTGAACCACTCGGGCACGACGGATGCGATGGAGGAGTGGCCGTGTGTGGCACGCTCCGCCCGCGCGAAGATGTCGATCATCTCGGCCTGGGTCAGCAGGCCCGGCTTGTCGCCGATCGGGCCCGCGTCGATGACGCCGATACCGTCGTGAGTGTCGAGCACGGTGATGGCGTTCGCGGGGCGGATCTTGAGCCAGTCCGCGAGGCGGTCAACGGTTCCGGTGCCGAGCGAATGTAGAAGCAGAGGTGCCAGCGCGAAGTCGTAGACGCGGTCGACCAGCGGGGCGATCGCGAGCTGCTGGCTGTAGTGCGCGTGCACCTCGACCAGCACCTCGAGGCTCTCCTCGTGGGCCATGGCTACGACCGTGCGGGCGAACTCGAGGGTCTGCTCGGTCATGAAGCTGTCGGTTCCGGGGGTCTTCACGGCGTAGCCGACGGCGTCGAGCCGCACCGTTGTGACGCCGCCGGCGGCCAGCGTCTGCAACACCCGACGCAGATAGGCGAGGGCCGCGGGGTGGTTCACGTCCAGGTCGACCTGGGTGGGCATGAAGGTCGTCCAGACGAGGTGACGGCTGCCGTCGGCGCCCTGGTAGGCGGTGAAGGGGAGTCCGGGTCGCGGCCGGTAGAACGCCGTGATGTCCTTCTCGGTGCCGCCGTTCGGGAACACGGTGTCGAAGGTGAGGAACATGCCCTCGGAGGTGGAGGCGGTGCCACGGGCCAGCCAGTCGATGAACTCGACCGACGAGGAGGAGACGTGGTTGACGATGAGGTCCGCGGTGAGCCCGCGCGTGCCGGCGAGGCTGCGCATGTCGTCCCAGGTGCCCAGTCGGGCATCGACCGCGGTGTGGTCGATCGGGTCGAAGCCGGCATCCGCGCCGTCGAAGGGAACGTAGAACGGCAGCACGTGCACGCTGCCGAAGGCCCTCAGAGGGCCGTCGAGCAGCGTCTGCAGATTGTGGATGGTGCCGCCCAGGCGGTCGGCGTAGACGAGCAGCTCGATTGTGGTCATGTTCAACTCCGGTTCGACTCGGCGCGGCAGCGAACAGCACCGATTCAGAAGTTACGGCACCCGGTGGGCCAGGGCAATTCCGGCTGTCCTTCAGGCTGTCCTTCCGGCGGCTCCCCCTCGGTGGTCGAGCGTGCGAGACCCTGGAGACCCAACCCGGCCAGGGACCCCGTGACGTTGGTCGAACCGGTCGAGCCCAGGGCCCAGTACCCCCTTACTCGTCGTCCCGGGTTGCGTTCTTCCGTTCGATGGTGTTCGTCATGCGGGTGCGGGTGCGGGTGCGGGTGCGGGTGCGGGTGCGGGTGCGGGTGCGGGTGCGGGTGTCGGTGCGGCTGTCGGTGTCGGTGTCGGTGTGGGTGTGGGTGTGGGTGTGGGTGCGAGATTTGGTTGTGTTTCGCCCTGTGTGGGGCCCGGTTTCGAGCCGGGGTGGTGCCATGGTCTGTGCGGCTCCGCGCAGCATGCGGATGGCCCGTCGCTCCGCGCGGGTAAAGCACGCTCCGGTGCGCCCCGGGCGATGATGCGCCCGCCATCGTTGATCACGGCCTTCTGTTGGCCGCCGTTGCTGATCAGATCTCTGACGGCGAGCGCGTCGGGCGTGGACCGGTCGGCGACCTCGGCCGCTGCCGCCACCCGAACCGCGTCCACCCGTCTCCCGTGGACCCCGACCGCCCCGGTCACCTGCAGCAGGTCGTCGTCGTCGTCGTCGAAGCCGCGCACCGCCGAACACCGCCGAACACCGCCGAACACCGCCGAACACCGCAGAGACTCCCCACGCCCCACCGCGAGGGTCTGCCACTCAGCGACCGCGCGGGCCGCCGCGGACGGGCAGGGCACGGCAACCGCTTTGAAGCTTTCCCAGAGGTTGATCACAAACAAAAGGTTACCAAAATTAGAACAAAGAAACGAGGGTCTTTCCTATTGTGGATAAGTGCTGTTCGAAATCTATGTTCAATTTGACCGGTACGCCTCGATGAGCGAATCCGGACGGCTGTGGGCGATGATGGATCGCGAATTGGGGGTTTCGGGGCGGTTGTTCCTGGTGCCGACGTGGACGAGCAGTGGACCGCTACGCGGGATCACCGTGCGTGCCGAACGCAGTGTGCCCGAACGTCCTGCTCCGAGTCCGAGGCCGTGCGGCAACGCCGCTGAACGAATTCGACGGAGATTTGGGCCAAAATGGCCCTAGACACCGCTGAACAGCTGTTTTTCAGGAAAATCTCCGTCGAATTGGTTCGACAGCTGACCCGGCGCTCCGCCTGTGCCGACAGGCATCCCCGGGGTGTAGTCAGCTCTGGCCCCTCCGGGAGCTACGCGACCGATCGATCAGGACCCTCTCGTGTGGTGCCGCGGAGCGTCCTGGTCGGCAAGATTCGTCCAGTGCTTCTCTGAGCCGCACTCGTCGCACAGGAACCAGATCTCTTCATCCGCCAGGGTGTCGGTTGCCACGGCTCGGGTTCGCATGAGTCCGGCGCACGCGGCCTGCTGGCACTGGGGATTGAAGTCCATGTATGGAGCGCTCTCTCTCGGCGCGGCAGTTTGCCGTCTGTGTTGACCGTGCCGGTGACGTTACTCCGATTCGGCGTGTGCGACCAGAGCTGAGGTGGTGGAGCCACTTTTGCGGGTGCTATGCGCCGAGGCGTCGTGCCTTGAAGCCGAACACCATCGCCTCAATGCTTGGAGCGAGCAGCACAAGAACGGCTCGGGAGGCCGGCCAATGCTGTTGCCCCCAGCGGGACCGGCTCCTCGCCGCCGCGCTCGTATCCCGGCAGCTCAGCAAGGCATCACTCAGGAGTGCGGCGTCGACAAGAAACACCGGCAGGAAGGCCACGGAAATCCAGAAGGCCGTGAGGGCGCGGCGCCCCTCGCGGCGCCTGCTCTGCCTGGGTGCCGGCCTGCAGCGGCCAGGGTCACTCCTGCGCCGCCGTCAGCTTGCCCGTCCGTGCCGCACCGGGCAAGCGGGGGTGGCCTGTCAGGGCATCCGTTCGTGCGCATTCCATGATAATTTCACCTGACCATGTCAGACCTGCCTGCCGAATCCTCCCGGCCTGCCGAGCCGCTCGGGCCGCAGAGACCTCTCTCGCGGGTCGAGGTTGCCGACATCGCGGTTCGCCTGTTCCAGGAGCACGGCTATGAGGCCACGAGCACCGTGGACATCGCCGAGGCGGCCGGGGTCTCCCGCAGCACCTTCTTCCGGCAGTTCCGGTCCAAGGACGACGTGATCTTCGCCGACCACGACGAGCTGGTCGCCCGCATCGACGAGCACTTCGCTGCGACGCATTCGGATCCCTGGCTGGCCGTGTGTGAGGCCGCCGCCATGGTCTTCGAGCGGTTCCGCGAGCGACTGGAGATCGTGCGCATCCGGGACCGGGTCCTGCGAGAGACCCCCGTGCTGCGGGACCGGGAAACCATTATGGCGATCCGGTATGAACGGATGTTCGCCAGCTACCTGCGCAGCACCGTGCCGGGTGTGCCGCCCCTGACTGCCATCCGCTTCGCGGCCGCCGTGACGGCCACCCACAACTTCGTGCTGCGGCGCTTGATCCGGGCGACGGACAACGTCGGCCCGTATTCGCTGGCCGCCGAACTCACCGAGGTGCGACGGCTTTTCCACCTGGATGCCGCGGCGCAAGGTCCCGAGGCGCGACCCGCGGGCGACGTGGTCGTCGCCGTCTTCCCGGCCGCCACGGATCCCACCGAACTGGCTCGCGCCATCGAGGAGCGGCTGCGCGCCCAGACGCGCTCCCGCTGAGACTCAGTATCACTTGACCTGAGACTGAGTGTCAGATAGAACTTGTACCTGGGTATTTTCTGACCGGCGCACGAGGGCATTCATTCCCTGGTGCCGGACGACATCAGCCGATCAGGCCTGCCCGACTTCGCTGTCCTCCACGAAAGGGAAACCGTGCCCGACTACGACGTATCCACGCCCCTCGACACCGACTACTACGGCGTATTCGCCGACGTGCCTCAAACTGACCGGGCCTTCTGGGACCGCGCCCGCAGTTTTGCCACCGAGTCGCTGGACGAGTTGACGACTGCGTGGGACAAAGCCGAGTACCCGCTGCACCTTGCCCGTAGACTCGGCGAGCTCGACCTTCTCACCGACGGTGTCGTCGGCCCCGGACTGAGTCCCATGTCGCCGCTCGCGGCCGGGCTCGTCAACATGGAGATCTCCCGCGGCGATGGCTCGATGGGTACTGTGGTCGCCGTGCAGGGCGGGCTGGCCCTGCGCAGTATCGCCCTGTTCGGCAGCCCGGAGCAGCAGGAACGCTGGCTGGTGCCGCTGGCCCGCGCCGAGAAACTCGGCGCCTTCGCCCTGACCGAACCGGACCACGGCTCCGACTCGGTCGGCCTGGAGACCACCGCACAGCGCGACGGCGACGAATGGGTGCTCAACGGCGAGAAGAAGTGGATCGGAAACGGCTCGGTCGGCGACGTGACGGTGGTCTGGGCTCGCGACGACGACGGCAATGTGCGCGGCTTCCTGGTGGAACAAGACACCCCCGGGTATCACGGAGAGACGATCACCGGGAAGGGGTCCCTGCGCGCCATCCACCAGGCTCGGATCACCCTCACGGATGTGCGGATCCCGCTGGACGCCGTGCTGCCGGGCACCCACACGTTCAAGGACGCCTCCACGGTGCTCTTCGCGACCCGGCTCGGAGTGGCCTGGTCGGCCCTCGGCCACGCCACGGCGGTGTTCGAGGCGGCTCTGAACTACTCGACCCAGCGCATCCAGTTCGGTAAGCCGCTCGCCGGTTTCCAGCTCGTGCAGGAGCGCCTGACCATGATGCTGTCCCGGCTCACGTCGATGCAGCTGCACTGCTTGCGTCTGGCTGAGCTCGACGGCGCCGGAACGCTGCGCCCGATCCAGGCGTCGCTGGCGAAGTATCACAACACCAGGGCGGCGCGGGAGATTGCGTCGATGGCCCGTGACATGCTCGGTGGCAACGGCATCCTGCTCGAAAACCACGTCATCCAGCACCTCGCCGACATCGAGTCGCTGCACACCTACGAGGGCACCGAAAGCGTGCAGTCGCTCCTGATCGGGCGGGACCTCACCGGGATCAGCGCCTTCCGCTGACCCGATTGCTCGTCTTAGGACTCGGTCGACCTGTGGTCGACGGATGTCGCCGCTCGCGGGCCGGGCGGGTTTCGGTCAGGTGGATGAAATGACCAAAACTCGACATTGTGGAGACATTCGGCGTCTGCCAACGTACGCTATGACGCAATCACTCAGCCCGGCCGCACCAGAACGTGCCAGAGAACACGGGCAGCACTGCGCGCAACCGTCGTGGGAAACTCGGCCTGTGCGCCTGAACCAGGAACGCAGATCGATGACCGACAAACACCTCACCGACGATCAGCTGTTGCTCGAAACGGATTACACCAGCTACGCCAGCTCGTGCCGCGACCCGCACATCACCCCGACGAACGACCTCGTGGAATGCCGACGGCAGAGCGGCCATGACGACACGCACGCCACCAGGTCCGGCCTGCGCGCCATCCGCTGGGCAGTGCCGGAGCCACACGCGGCCTAGCCGAGCACGCCTGACCCCGGCCCGCCCTGTCACACGCCCGTGCCCCGAACGAATTCGACGGAGATTATTCCCGAATCAATGCCAGAAACTCCGAAAAGGTCGTTTCAGAGCAGAATCTCCGTCGAATTGATTCACCGCCGGAGACGCTGCTCAACCTGTGATGAACAGCCTCCCCGCCCGGAGGCTGCTGCAGTGTGCCCGCGAAGGGGGGTGAGTGCCCGATCCTCGCACTCCTTTGAGTGCGTCGCCCGGCCAAACGAGGGGTGGGCGCCGCTACCCCGTAGGCTGAACGGGGCACGCTTGACCGAAATTCGACGTGCTCACGCTTGATGAGCTGAGCTCGACGAAAAAAGGCCGAATATGACGCAGAACATTTCCGAACTTCCCCGCATCCGCGCGATGATCCGAAGCGACGGAACGGGAGAGCTCGTCATCGACGGTGTCAGCTCGCGCATCACCGCCGCCGACGAGGCCGGCGTGCGCGAGGAAATCATCAACCGGGTCACGGATGCCGCGCGCGCGATCGATCGCGCGGTGCGCCTGACCGCGGAAGACGAGCAGGGCAAGTCGCCGTTGATCGTTCACCCGAACGGGGACGTAGAAGACGATGGGGCCTTCATCCCGACCTCCTTGGAACCGGGACCGGCATCGGAGCCGGTGTCGACCGCGCCTGCTCCCGTCTCCGCCGCTGTCTCCGAAACCGAGGACGTCGAACTGATCGCGCTGGTCGTGCCCGCGGAACAGCAGAAATCGGGTCTCGACACCGCCGAACTCCAGGCCGCCGGGCTCGATGACGCTGGGCTCGGCACGGCTGCGCTTGACACGGCAACGCTGAAGGAAGCCAAGCGCGATGCCGACATGCGCGATGCCGATGCCGAGGTCATCCAGCAGATCGAACCGGCCCCGTTGGCACGGGCCCATGTCCCACCCCTCACCGCGTTCGATGGCCTCGTGCTCGATCTCGACGCCGACACCGACGATGAGGACGATCAGGAGCAGGACCTCGCGGCCTCGCCCTTCTCCGCTCCCCGGGCAGCCACGAACCTCGTCGGCCCGGCACCGGTGCAGGGCGGCACGTTCGCCGAGGTGCCCGCCGACGACCCCTCGATCGCCCCCGCGGCGTTCGCCGGTGGTGGTCCGAACCTCGCGGACTTCATGAATTCCCGTCCGCCGCTCGTGGCGGGGCCGGCCCTTCTGGGCTGGCAGGGCACGGTGCGGCGCCTCACCGGCGGACTCGTCTCCCCGGCCCCCGGAACCGGCGAGATGTCGCACCGCGCGGCGGTCGCGTCCGTGCAGCGCAGCCTGGTCGGCCCGCGCACGATCGTCGTGCTCAACCCGAAGGGCGGCGCGCACAAGACCACCGCGACCCTGCTCATCGCCGCGACCTTCGGCATCCATCGCGGCGGATACACCCTCGCCTGGGACAACAACGAGACCATGGGCACCCTCGGCGTGCGGGCGCAGACCGCCGCCCACACCAACACCGCAGTTGACCTGCTCCGCGACCTCGACAACTTCGCCTATTCAAGCTCCGCCCGGGTCGGCGACCTCGACAACTACGTGCGCAACCAGGGTGACGCCCGGTTCGACGCGCTTGCCTCCGACCTCGACCCTGCCGGGGCAGCCAGTATCGACGACGTGGCCTTCGGCAAACTGCATGCCGCGCTCAGCCGGTTCTACCGAGTGCTGATCATCGACACCGGCAACAATATGCGGGCGTCCAACTGGGAGGCGGCCGTCGACGCGGCCGACCAACTCGTCGTCGTCTCCACCATCCGAGAGGACACCGCGTACGGCGCGGCCTCGCTGCTCGACGGCCTGCGTCAGAAGGGCCACGCCGACAAAGTCGCGCAGGCGGTCACAATCCTGGCGTCACCGGCCAAGACGGCCGATCGTCAGCTCTCCGTGCGGCTACACGACCACTTCAGCAAGCTGACCCGCACCGTCGTGGACGTGCCGTATGACTCCGCCCTCGTGGCCGGGGGATCGCTGAACTATGACGCGCTCGCGCCGCGCACCCGTAAAGCGTGGCTCGTTGCCACGGCCGCGATCGCCGAAGGTCTCTGACCCGGCGGCGTCCCGGTGTTGAGCCTGCCCGGCTGACAGTGTGCCAGCCGGGATTCAGGCGGCACTGATCTCGGTCGGGCATACTGGCGAAGGCCCGAACGGATGCCCATCGACTCAGATGCCTCGCAAATCAGTGTGTGCATCGAATCCTGCCGAACAGATCAGTGGTCGAACAGATCATTGTGAACAGATCACCGTCGAAGAGAAAGATCAGCGTGCGTAAACTTCCTGCCCTCATCTCCATTGCCACGGTTGCCGTGCTCGCCCTCGCCGGGTGCAGCGGGTCTCCCTCCGACAACACCGGAGCGGCGGGAATCGCCTGCGTCGATTCCGGCACGGCGTCGGAGGCCGTGAAAGTCTCCGGCAAGGCCGGCGCCGAGCCCAAAGTGAAGTTCGAGTCGCCGCTGACCACGAAGGCCACCGAGGTCTCCGTCGTGACCGAGGGCAAGGGTGACGCCGTCAAGACCGACGACATCGTCGAACTGGGGTTCTCCGTCTACAACGCGAACACTGGCGAGAAGATGAACGCCGGCGGCTTCGGTGACGACCTCGGCGCTCCCATCACCCTGGCCAAGGACTCGAGTGTATTCCCGGCGCTGATGAAGGGTGTCGCGTGCGCGAACTACGGATCGCGCGTCGCGGTCGTGGCCCCGCCGGCTGACGCGTTCGGCGAGACCGGCAACGAGGAGCTCAAGGTCGGGGCCGAAGACAACATCATCTTCGTCATCGACGTCAAAAGTGAAATCCCCCCTCGCGCGAACGGCGAGGACCAGAAGCCGGAGGACGGCTTCCCGACTGTCAAGCTGGCCGAGGACGGCGCTCCGACCGTGACGATCCCGGCAACCGACGCTCCGACCGAGTTGAAGACCTCGGTTCTCAAGAAGGGTGACGGTGCCACAGTCGCCGAAGCGGACACCGTGGTCATGCACTACTCGGGCGTCGTCTGGTCCACCGGTGAGGTGTTCGACCAGACCTGGGGCAAGAGCGGTCCGACCCCGATCTCCCTGGCCGCCGTCGTTCCCGGCTTCGCCCAGGGTCTCGTCGGCCAGACGGTCGGCTCCCAGGTGATGATCGCGATTCCGCCGGAACTCGGCTACGGCGCCGAGGGCCAGCCCGACGCAGGCATCTCGGGTACCGACACGATCGTCTTCGTCGTCGACATCCTCGCCGCCGGCTAGCCGGCCGTTCGGCTGCGCTCGAACCGACCGGTTTTCTGGGACAGACGGCCGTCGTGCCGGGCACCGCCGCAGTGCCGGTGCGGTATAGCACCGACGAGCACGGCACCCTTCTGCACCTGGCCGAGGTCGCGTCCGGACCGGTCGACATGGAGTTCCACGCTGACCTGGTCGGCCGGGCGCATCCGTGCGTTCAGGTGTGGCGCTTGTCCGAGCCGGTCGAGGTCCATAAAATGTTGATTTCGTGGCTCCGCTCGTTCCCGCTCGTTTCCCTCGTTTTTCCCCCGACCAGGCAGGGATGTCCCATGACCATCATTGAGGCCAGAGGTCTGACCAAGGTGTACCACTCCAAATCCGGGCCGGTGCATGCGCTCGCCGGGCTGGACCTGTCCGTGCCGCGCGGGACCGTCAAGGCGCTGCTCGGCCCGAACGGCGCCGGTAAGACGACCGTCGTCAAGATGCTGACCACCCTGATCCGGCCGGACTCCGGCACCGCGTTCGTCGACGGCATCGACGTCGTCGCCGACCCCAAGGGCGTACGGCGCATTATCGGCGTTTCGGGGCAGTACGCGGCCGTCGACGAGAACCTGACCGGGTTCGAAAACCTCGAGATGGTCGGTCGGCTGTACCACCTGGGCGGCGCCGAGTCCCGGCGCCGGGCCCAGGAGCTGATCGACCTCTTCGAGCTGACCGCGGCCGGCAACCGCCCGGTCAAGGGCTTCTCCGGCGGGATGCGCCGCCGGATCGACCTGGCCGGCGCGCTGGTGATCAACCCGAAGGTGCTGTTCCTCGACGAGCCCACCACAGGGCTGGACCCGCGCAGCCGGATCGCGCTCTGGGCCGTCATCAAGCGCCTGGTCGCCGACGGCACCACCGTGCTCCTCACCACCCAGTACCTCGAGGAGGCCGACCAGCTCGCGGACGACATCGTCGTCATCGACGACGGCCGGGTGATTGCAGAGGGCACGTCCGACCACCTCAAGGCGCAGATCGGCGGCCACCGCCTCGAGGTGGCCCTGGTAGAGGCCGGCGACGGCGTGGCGGCACGGGATATCCTCGCCCGTTACGGCGCGGGAGAACCGGCGATCACCAGCGACGGCCGCGGCCTCGAGGTCGCGGTGGTCGACGGGCCGCGGGCGCTGCAGCAGGTGCTGGCGGCGCTGGGTGATGCGGACATCCGTCTGCACGACGCCGGCATGCGCCGGCCCACGCTCGACGACGTGTTCCTGAAACTCACCGGCCACAAGGCCGACAAGGCCGCCGACCAGGCGGACGACGTGGAATTGGAGAAGTCGAAATGAGCTCCGCTGCCACCCTCCCCACCTGGAACCCGCTTTCGCTCTGGTACTCCGACGGCTGGACCGTCACCAAGCGCAACCTGATCAAGATCAAGCGCTCACCCGACATGCTCGTGTTCGCGGTGATCCAGCCGATCATGTTCGTGCTGCTGTTCAGCCAGGTTTACGCCGGGTCGATCTCCGTGGAAGGCACCGACTACGTCCAGTTCCTCATGGCGGGGATCTTCGCTCAAACCGTCGTGTTCGGGTCGACCTTCTCGGGCGCGGCGATGGCGCAGGACCTCAAGGAAGGGATCATCGACCGCTTCCGCAGCCTGCCCATGACCTCCTCCGCCGTGCTGATCGGACGCACCAATAGTGACCTGGCGTTGAACACGATCTCCATGGTGATCATGATGCTGACCGGGCTGCTCGTGGGCTGGCGGGTGAACTCTTCGGTGCCGGAATTCCTCGCCGGCGTGGGACTGCTGCTGCTGTTCAGCTACTCTTTCAGCTGGGTGATGGCGCTGCTCGGCATGAGCGTGAAGACTCCCGAGGTCATCAACAACGCGTCCTTCCTGATCCTCTTCCCGCTGACCTTCATCTCGAACGCCTTCGTGCCCAGCGACACCTTGCCGACCCCGCTGCGCGTCTTCGCCGAGTGGAACCCGGTTTCGTCGCTGGTGCAGGCGGCACGGGAGCTGTTCGGCAACGAGGGCACAGCTCCGGTGCCCGATATCTGGACCATGCAGAACCCGATTGCCACGGTGCTGATCGGCACCACGGTCATGCTGGTCGTGTTCGTTCCGCTTTGCGTGCGCAAGTTCGCGTCCATCAGTTCCCGCTAGCAGGAGTCAGTGAATCCCCTGGAGAGTGCCCATGAGTGACCCGGTGCCATTCCGCACCGACCGGCGCACCGGAGCGTTGCGCGCGCCCCGCAACACCGCGCCCGGCGGGGCCGGCCCCTGGGACGTGAAGCGCGTTCATCCGTCGCTCTACGGGCCTGCCAACGTGGACTGGGAGCTGATCGAGGTTCCGGCCCAGCGGTTCGTCGCCCTCGACGGGGTCGGCGACCCGGACACGGCGCCGGCCTACATCGAGGCCGTCGAGGCCCTTTACGCCATCGCCTTCGCGGTCAAGTTCGCGGCCAAGCGTGCGCTCGGCCGCGAGATGGTCATCGCACCGCTCGAAGGCCTCTGGTACGCCGACGATGCCTCCGTCTTCATCGCCGGCGCGAAGGCGGAGTGGAAATGGACGCTGCTGATGAGCCAGCCGGACTGGGTGACGGATGCCTTCATCGCCGGGGCCATCACCGGCGCGCTCGCGAAGAAGAAGCTGTCCGCGCTCGCCCGGGTGCGGGTGGAAAGGCTCGACGAGGGGCTGTCGGCGCAGCTGCTGCATGTCGGGCCCTACGCCGCCGAGGCACCCGCCCTCGACCGTCTGCACGGGGAGTTCCTGGCAAGCTACGGGCTGAGGGTGAACGGCCGGCACCATGAGATCTACCTCGGCGACCCGCGCCGCGCCGCGCCCGCGAAGCTGAAGACGGTGCTGAGACAGCCGGTCGCGCCGGTCTGACCCGCGCCGGCCGGGCGGCGCCTACTCCTGACGCCGGCCGAGGTCGGCCTGGATCAGGAGGGCGAACTCCCGCAGCAGCACGGGGTCGACCTCGGCGGCGCCCCGGGGTTCCGAGTCGAACACGCACAGAACGCCGATCCGCTCGCCGGAGTCGGCCTCGATGGGGAAACCCGCGTAGAAGCGGGTCTGCTCCTGGCCCAGACGGGGCGGGCGGGCGGTGAACCGGTCGTCCAGGAGCATGTCAGAAATCACGAACGCTCCGGCCCCGCTCACGGCGAGGGCCGTGATCGACCCGGCCAACGAGTAGACGCGTGGAGTGAAGCCCACGCTCACCAGGTCCCAGAGCCGGTCGCCGTCGATGAGCGTCAGGGCGGCCGACCGGGTGCCGTAGGCGCTTCTGGCCAGGGCGACGATGTGGTCGCAGCGCACCTCGGTGTCGGCGGCGAGGATGCCCAGCCTGGCGACCGCCCGGCGGGGGCCAGGCGAGAGCGGCTCGGCACCCCACGCTTCCGCGCGGCCCTCGGCCGTTCCTCGGGAAGTTCCTCGGGCAGCAGCCAGGTACTCGGCATCGAGCGGTGGCGCCATCTTGTCGGCGAGGAGATTGGCCCAATGCACGTACTGCGCGGCCGTGCGCACCCGCCCCGGCGTTGAGGCGAGGGTTGCGGCCATGGGCACAAAGCAGCTCCGCTCCTGCCCCGCGCAGATCGCCGCGCTGGCCTCGTTCAGGCTGCGGGCGTGCTTCTCGGCCACGGAGCCCAGCCCGGAGTCGAAGGCCGCGATAGACCGGATCGGCTGCATGCCGAGCACGAAGATCCTGGTGCTGAGCGAGGACTCGTGCCGGATCCGGTCGAGCAGTGCGGACAACTCGCGCTGCCAGACCAGGGCTGACAGGAGTGTGACGGCGTCGGTCGTGCCGAGGCTCACGACGACCGCGTCATAGCGCCAGAGTCCCAGCCCGTCGAGTTCGGCCTGCGATGTGCGGATGGTGACCAGCGGGTTCGGGATGACGTCGACATCCGTGCCCCGCCCGGTGCGAGACGACAACGCCCGCGCCAGAGATCCGGGCAGGGCCACGTTGTGGCTGAGCACACCCCAGCCGACGGCCGGTCCGCTGCCGAAGAGGAGCACGCGGTCGCTGTCGGTTCCCGGGGAATGCGCCTGAGGAGTGTCCCGGGGCCGCGGGATGTCGTCGTAGTCGCGCGTCACGGCGGCCGACCAGGCTCGCATCAGGGGTACCAGCACCCACCGCAGGAGTTGCGGCACGGAGGGCTACCGGCCGCCGCGGCGCTTGCCCGCCCGGGGGCTGGGGGTGTTGCGGGTGCGGCCCGGGGCGCTCGTCGCCTTCTTCGCCACTGCCGGCTTGGATTTCGCCGCCGCGACCCGTACGGCCTTCGCCGCCGCTTTGGCCTTGTCGGTCTTCTTCTCTTTTTTGACCTTTTCAGTGCCGGCGGGCAGCGAGTCGACCCGCGAGCTGTCTTTCGTGCGGCCGCGCACGATGCCGATGAACTCCTCGACGTCTACCGTGGTCTCACGGGAGAGCCAGGCCAGGGACACCTGGCTTTCGGCGACATCCTCGACCGGGCGCGAGACGACATCCTTTCGGCCGTACAGTCGGGCGATCGAATGGGGGACGATCAGGATTCCGACCCCAGCCGCGACCTGCGCCATCGCGTCGTCGAGGTCGCGCATGGCCGGGAGCGGGCGTCGGGTGCCGTCCTTGACCTCGGTGGCCACGAGGCGCCATTCGGGCACGTCGTCGGGGTCCTGCAGCAGGTGTTCTTCGGCCAGGTCGGCCACCAGCACGCTGTCGGCGTCGGCGATGAAGTGGTCTTTGGCCGCGACGACCACCGGGATCTCCCGGTAGAGGGCGATCAGGCTGAGATCGGTCTCATCGACGGGCAGGCGCACCAGGCTGACCTGGGCGCGGCCGTCACGCAGCACCGCGTCCTGTTCGGACGGGTCGGTGCGGAAGACCTCGAGTGGCTGGTCGGGGCGTCGATCGGCCCAGGTGCGGGTCCACTTGGTGGGGGTCACACCGGCGACGAAGGCAAGGGAAAAGGTCACCGGCATCCTTTCTCGTGATGGCACTGCGAACGTAGATCCGTGGGGAGCGGCTGTCTCTCAGGCTATGCGGGTGCTCTCAGGCTATACGCTTGACTGATGAGCGAGAAGAAGACCCAGACCATGAAGCCCGCCACGGCGGCCCAGAAGCTCGGGATTCTGCTCGAAGCAGCCCCGGAAGAATTCCAGAGCGCGCCCGTGTCGCGCACCGAACTGGCCGCGCTCGAAGCGAAACCGCCTGCCTGGCTGGTCGAACTGCGGGCGAACGGCCCGCATCCCAAGCAGGTCGTCGCCGCCAAGCTTGGCGTCTCGATCTCCGGCCTCGTGCGCGGCGCCGTGACGGAGCCGCTCACCTCCGCCGAGATCCAGGCTCTGCTGCAGCAGCCGCCAGCCTGGCTCGTGACCGAGCGTGCCACCCAGTATGAGGTGCGCGAGGAGCAGATCCGGGTCAAGGACCGCGACGCCGAGCGCGCCCGCAAGATCGCCCACGTCGCCCGCCAGGCAGCCCAGAACGAGAAGGCCGGTCGCGGCCGCTAGCGCCGCCGTCCCGCGCGCACGTCGCTCCCTCCGCGTCGTCTCACCAATTCGACGGAGATTTTGCCTGTAGGACGTCGATTCCGGCCTTTTTGGCCAACTCGGGCCAAAATCTCCGTCGAATTCGTTCGGGGCGGGAGACGCTGCTGTGTCGGGTGTCGGGTGTCGGGTGTCGGGCCTCCTAGGCGTCGTACTGCGCGCGCAGGAACGTGACGATCTCGCCCAGTTCGGCTTGCGAAATGGAATGGCCCATGCCCTCGTAGATGCGCTCGGTAAGTGTGGAGTGTTCGGGAAGCCAAGCCCGGGTGCGGTCGACGGCATCCTGCGGGATGACCGGATCGGCCGTGCCGCGACCCCAGAAGACCGGCAGGCGCCGCTCACGCAGGCGCTCGTCACCGGTGTGCTTGCTGCGCCCCACGAAACCGGACAGCTGCACCGCGAACGCGAACCGGTCGGGTGCCTGACGCAGCAGCTGCAGCGCCATAGCCCCGCCCTGCGAGAAGCCGAGTAGTCCGACGGACGCGGGCTGCTCGGGAAGGCCGTCCAGCCATTCGAGCACCCCGGCGGCGGCAGCATCCAGTGCGTCGGCGCTCGGCGAGCCCGGGTTGACCTTGGCGCCGGCGGCCCCGATCGGGAACCAGGCCCAGCCCGGACCGGCCGGGAGCGGGGCGCGCAGCGCGGCGATCACCGGATGCAGCGGCAGGTGCGGCGCCAGCGAGAAGAGATCCCCCTCGTGCGAACCGTAGCCGTGCAGAATCAGCAGAAGCGGTCGCCCGGCGCGGTCGGCGCCAGACGCGCTCCACAGCACGGCATCCGGGTCGATGGGCTCGGCGCACGCCGCGGCGGCGCCGGTGGTGCTGCTCTCGGTGGTGTCGTCGCTCCCGGTGGAGGCGTCGCCGCCGGGATTGGTGTCGTTCGGGCCCATGGTGGTCCTCCTGTTCGAGGTCGACACCGAGAAACGCCGACGGGTCAATCTTTCCACTCCCGGGGACGCGCGAAAATCGGTCGGCATCCGTCGTCCCCGTGCAGAACTCCGGCGATCCGCTGCGAGAAGCCGGAAAGATGCCCGTATTTGCGGGAACCGTGCCACCGCTCCGCCGAATTTCAGGGGTCATGCACCACTGGCCGGCATTTCCCCACGTGGCGGCGGCATCCGCGGGCACCCCGTGGCCAACTCAGGAGATTCCGGCAGCGGCGGGCGCGCCCCCGCAGAGTTCCGCATGTTACCGCGTCGTTTCGCTGGGCGGCCGCGCCAGCCACCCGTTTCTCCTGAGTCAGCCTCACCTCACTCGCCCGGCCTGGCCTGCCCTGGCCGGCCCGGGCATCCGTTGCCACCTGCTCGACCGGCGGCGGATGTCCCGATCAGCTGGTCCGCCGCCTCGCCCCGCGCCGCCGGAGTGAGGCCCGCGAGGCGGCCCGTCGCCCACCAGAGACGGCCGGCGAACCCCAGTCCGGTGTTGTGGGTGACTGCGCCGGCCCGGGCCACTCGGTCGATGAACCCGGCGAGGGGAGCGAGGCCGAAGGAGATCCCCACTGGGTGATGCGCATGGCCGCGCCGTTGGTCGTGCCGAAGCGCCCGGACTCGAGGGATGACACGCCGGATCGCAGGCGCTCAAGCGTCGTCGTCGAGGGTCCGAACAGATCGAGGGAGCCGCGCGCCCGCGCCCGTTTCACTCAGTCGAGAAGCTGCTTCGCGAAGACGCCGGGGTCGCCCTGGCCGTGACAATCGATCAGGAGCGGGCCAGCAGACTGGCCTGCTCCGTGTCATCCGTGATCGACCCGGCGGGCATCCCGACGGCGATCGGCTGGTGCGGTCCGGGGTTCCGAAACCCCTCACTGGCGCCGTAGTCGGCCTCGATCTAAGCCCGGGACAGGTCCTGCGTCGGCATCCCGAGTGCATCGCCGAGGGCCAGCCGGTGAAGGCGCCGAGCGCGCGGTCGTGGCGCGCCGCCGCAGTTCTCTGCCTCACCATGCGGAGACCGTCGCCGCACGCGCGCCGGACCGCGCCCGTTCCGTCCGACCCGTGGCGGGGTGCCCATGGCGTATCCGGGCGCAGGGTAAGACAGAATAGCCTCATGAGCGTGCGCACACCTGACCCCGATCCGGACTGGACGCCTGGCCCCGAGGGCGCGGGGCCGCCCCACACCAACCCGGGCTGGCTGAGCGACGTCGAGCTGGCCGAAGTGCGGCGCCGACTTCCGATCCTTTACATCGAGGCGGTGCCCGTGCGAGTCGACGGCCTCGGCCAGGTCGTGGAGGTCGGCGTGCTCCTGCGCGCCCGGTCGACCGGCGAGATGACCCGGATGCTCGTGTCCGGCCGCGTGCTCTACGGCGAGACCCTGCGCGACGCCCTCTTCCGGCATCTCGAGAAGGATCTCGGCCCGATGGCCTTCCCGCAGCTGCCGATGAGCCCGGTGCCGTTCACGGTGGCCGAATACTTCCCGATGCCGGGCATCACCGCGTTCACGGATGACCGCCAGCACGCCGTTTCGATGGCCTACGTCGTTCCCGTCACCGGCACCTGCGACCCGCGCCAGGACGCCCTCGAACTGACCTGGATGACCCCCAAGGAGGCTGCCTCCGACGCGGTGGCAGCCGAGATGGAGGGCGGGCGCGGGGCGCTGCTGCGCATGGCGCTCGCCTCGGTCGGCGAGCTGCGCTAAGCCGCCTGATGGCGGCCCGATCCTGCGGGCCGCCGCTGCGAGCTACTCGGTCGTGACGAGTGACAGACGACGCGCGAGCGAGCGCGGTCGCACCAGGCGCACTTCGTGGAGCTGTTCGCCGAGCACTTCCTGATCCTGCTCGTGGCCGTCGGGGGCGTAGCCGTTGCGCTTGTAGAACGAGTGCGCGCGGGGGTTGTTTTCGGCGACCCACAGGTAGGACGGGCCCTCGTCGACGACGGCGTCGAAGAGCTGCTGGCCGATGCCGGTGCCGTGGTAGGCGTCGAGCAGGTAGATGAAGTAGAGCTCCATCGGGGCCGGTTTGTCGGCGTCGCGGGACGGCCCGCTGCCGGCGAATCCGACGATCTCGCCGTCGACGAGGGCCGCAACCTGGCGGTGGTTCGGTCCCTGGGCGCTGAACCGGCGCCACATGGCGGCCAGGCGTGCGGGCTGCAGCTGCTCAAGGGCGGCCTCGCTGAGCAACTGGTCGTAGGTTTCGTGCCAGCAGGTGGCATGCACACGGCCGAGGCTGTCGGCATCCGCTTCTGCGACGGGACGAAGTACTGCTGTGGTGGCCATGACCCGAGACTAGCTCAGCCGCAGGCACCCGATTGACGCTGCCGGGTTCTGCCCGTGGTCACTGCGCCGACGGCTCCCGTCCGACCCGCGACTTCCCGGTCTACGGCGGCTCCAGACCCCGCCGATGAGTCGGATAACAAGTGGCTAACTCCTGAGATCCGGTGGCGCCATGGTGCGGCGCCACGTGATTCCGGGGCCGAGCATCCGTCACGGGCATGTTTCTCCTGAGTTGGCCACAACGCAGAACGGGCCGGCCTCGGGAGAGGCCGGCCCGTTCACAGTGGAACTAACGTGCAGATGCTGCCGAGCGACTAGCCCTGCGCGCGGCGCGGGGCCGAGCGACGAGCGCCGCCGGTGGCGCCGGCGCCGCGCACGAGGCCTCCGACCTGGAGGCCGCCGGAGCGACCACCCTGGGCCGGACGGCTCTGGGCGTTGCCCGATCCCTGGCTGCGACCGGATGCCGCGGGGCGGCCCGAGCGCTCCTGGCGCGCTCCGCCGGTGGGTGCCACTGCGTCGCTGCCGCGGTGTCCGCGGTTGCCACGTGCTCCACCGGCGCGGGCGCCGGAGTCACGGGAGCCGGAGTCGCGCTCATCGCGGTTGACGCGCTTGCGCTGGGCGTTGGCGCCCTGCGAGCGGCCGCCCTGGGACTGGCCGTGCGGCTGCTCCACGCGGGGGAGCGGCTTGACGTACGCTGCGACGTCGCCGACTAGGGCGTCCACGGCGGGGGAGGACGCGGTCACGCGCTGCGGGGTCACCTTGATGGCGGCCTTGCGCAGCAGCGCGTCGGTGTCGCGGCGCTGTTCGGGGAGAACCAGAGTCACGACGTCGCCGGCGCTGCCGGCGCGGGCGGTCCGGCCCGAGCGGTGCAGGTACGCCTTGTGCTCGGCCGGCGGGTCGACGTGGATGACGAGTTCGATGTCGTCGACGTGCACGCCGCGGGCGGCGACATCCGTGGCGACGAGAACCTTCACGTCGCCGGCGCTGAACGCGGCGAGGTTGCGGTCACGGGCCACCTGTGAAAGGTTGCCGTGCAGGTCGACGGAGGGGATGCCGGCATCGGTGAGCGACTTGGCGAGCTTCTTGGCCTGGTGCTTGGTGCGCATGAAGAGGATGCGGCGGCCGGAACCGCTCGCGAGCTTCTCGACGAGCGCCTTCTTCGATTCGACGCCGTCGATCTCGAAGACGTGGTGCGTCATCGCGGAGACGTGGCTGTTGGCCTCGTCGACCGAGTGCATGACCTCGTTGTGCAGGAAACGGCGCACGATCTTGTCCACCCCGTTGTCGAGCGTGGCCGAGAACAGCAGGCGCTGGCCGCTGCTGGGCGTCTTGTCCATGATGCGCGTGACGACGGGCAGGAAGCCCAGGTCCGCCATGTGGTCGGCCTCGTCGAGTACGGTGATCTCGACGGCGTCCAGGCTGATGAAGCCCTGCTTCATGAGGTCCTCGAGGCGACCCGGGCAGGCCACGACGATGTCGACGCCGGCCTTGAGTGCGGAGACCTGGCGGCCCTGCGAGACGCCACCGAAGATCGTGGTTGTGTTGAGGCCGTACGCCTCGGCCAGCGGCGTGAGCGCGTTGGTGATCTGCGTGGCCAGCTCGCGGGTCGGGGCGAGGATGAGGCCGAGCGGGCGGCCCGGACGACGTCGGCCGCCGGCGAGCTTGCCGCCGAGGCGCGACACCATGGGCAGTGCGAACGCGAGGGTCTTGCCGGAGCCGGTCTTGCCGCGGCCGAGCACGTCGCGGCCGTTGAGGGTGTCGGGCAGCGTGTCCACCTGGATCGGGAACGGGCTGTCGATGCCCTGCTCGGTCAGGATGGCAACGAGAGGGGCCGGCACGCCAAGCGCGCTAAAGGAAGTTTCAGACAAAATGGTGCCTTTCGGGCATCAGATTCCTCGGGCATCCGTTCCGCACGGGCGGCAACTCGGAGCCTCAGAGGTTTCACATGGCGAAGGTGCCGATGGGCACATCCGTTCGCCGTAAGAAGGTTTAATTCGAAAAATCGGGCCGGCCCTGGTGGGCCGCCGCAATAAGAAGAGGCGTTCTACGACGCAGCGGGCGCAACTACGCACCCGCAAGCTTCCATCGTAGCGGATGCTGTCAAGCCCTAGGGTCGAACGCCCGCCCGACGGGAGCCGTGGGGTGGCGCTCCGCACCGGGGGTCAGCTCGCCGACGGGCACCTCCGCGGCCACGGTATTGCCGGCCTGGGGCAGCGGACAGGCCCACATCGGGTCGTACGCGCAGGACGGGTTGTAGGCGAAGTTGAAGTCGAGGATGATGCTGTCGTCGTCGGCCCCGGCGCCCAGGTCGGCGCCCTTGACCGTGTCGAGCAGGTAGCGACCGCCGCCGTAGGTTCCGCCGGGCTTGCCGGCCAGACCGTCGCGCACAGGCAGAAAGAGCCCGCCGCCGTAGTTGGAGAGCCGCCACAGGTCGATTGGTCCCAGGTAGGGCAAACGCACGGTGCCGACGAGGTCGAACTGCACCTTCCCGTCGGTGCCGGTGTCAACCGAGATGCGCATCGGATGTTCCGCGCGGTGCACCTCGGCCTCGAACCGCCAGTCGGGGTCGTAGGCGGCGACCGGCAGCCCGGTGAAGCCGGCCCGGTCGTCGGGCATCAACGGCGACGCCGAATGCCCGCCGAACAGGTCGTCCCTGCCGCTCCGCCACAGTTCGTGGCCGGCGGCCGGGTCGTGCGCGCTGAGCTGGCGCACGCCGCCGTACAGCCCGAACACGCGCCGACGCCAGTCGGCCACCTGCAGGGCGCCGAGGGTGGTGCTCACGAGCTCGCGCCGGACTCATCGACGCCGAGGTCGAGGCTCCAGTTCGGCGCGAGGCGCTTGAGCTGGTGCAGCCGCCACTGCCAGAGCGCCCAGAAAACGGGCCAGCTGGCCAGGGTGAGCGCGCCGGTGCGGAAGATCAGCTGGTCTCGAAAAAGCGTCTTGCCGGTGCCGGCCGGGTCGGGAGACACGGCCATCCGGTGGTCCCAGAGGGTGACCGAGGCGAGCGGCCCCGATACCCCGCGGCCGGTGTCACGCAGGATGCGCACGCCATCTTTCCGGGTGGTCGCCATGGTCAGGCGAATCACTTGGTCGCCCATCGGCACCAGGCCGAGCGCAGTCAAGCTGACCGGATGCTCACCCGGCTCCCAGATGGTGGGGAACCCATCCATCTCAAGCGATTCGACGCTCACCACGGGCGAACTTACCTCGCGGAACACGGCAGGACTCCGCAGGGCGCGCCAGGCGGCATCGGGGGAGCAGTCGAGGATCTCTTTCAGAAGAACACGCATGACCCCAGTCTGTGGTGCTGGGGCATGCAGTACAACTAAGAGGGTGGCAATTCGATACTGGCTGGGCGTTGCCTCACGCGAACACGTGCTGTGCGCCGTCTCGGTGGGGCTTGTGCAGGCCAGCCACGGGGCCCGGGTGGCGCTCGAGCAGATGGGCGAGTCCGACGGGGTGGTCTACTATTCCCCGAAGACGAACATCGACGGCGACACGCTGCGCGAGTTCACCGCGATCGGTCGCATCGCCCCCGGAATCGTGCATCAAGGCGAGTCCGCCGCCCCGAGCTCGTACCGCCCGTGGCGACGTCACATCGATTACGAAACGGATGTCGTGGCCGCCTCCATTCGCCCGCTCCTGTCGGTGCTCGAGTTCACCCGCAGCAACCCCGACTGGGGCTACCAGCTGCGCCGGGGGCTGCTCGAGATCTCCCGGCACGACTTCGAGGTGATCCGGCGTCAGATGCGCCGGGAGTAGCGCTGGTACCAGCCGTTCTTCGCAGATGCTGCCGAGGCGACCCGTTTCCGCGGCGATTGTGGGTGGGATCGGCGATTTTCGAGGACGTGCCACCGGGTGCGGCGCCGGGGTGAGGCGCATCCTTTCGGTACACTGAAGGCATGACTGGCGAGTTCTGGTGGGTGCCCTCGGCCGTCGTGTTCGGTGGGGCGGCAGCGGTCGTCGTGGTGATCGTGATGATCATGCGGCGCCGGGTCCGGGCGCGCGCGCGCGTCGACCTCGCTCTGGCCGCGGAGCGCACCCGAGCCGCCGCAATCGCCCTCGTGCGTGCGGATGACCTGATCGAGGTCGCCACCGACGAGCTCGGTTTCGCGGTCGCCCAGTTCGGGGAGAACGCCACCAGCGACTTCGCCGCCGCGCTCGACGCCTCCCGGCGGCAGGTGCGTGACGCGTTCCTGCTGCAGCAGAAGCTCGACGACAGCGTGCCCGACTCCGAGGGTGAGCGTCGCCGCTGGACCGAGGAGATCATCGTGCTCGCCGACGAGGCCGTCAAGCGCCTCGGCGCGCAGACCCGCACTTTCGACTCCCGGCGCGGCGTCGAACGGGATGCCCCGCTGCTGCTTGAGAAGTTGCGTCGTCGCCTCGACCGGGTCGCCGACCGCGTCGCGGCCGGCACCGCCAGCCTCTCCCGGCTCAGCCGCACGTATGCCGCGCACGCCTTGGCCCCGATCAGCGGCAACGTCGCCCGCGCCGAAGAGGCCGTCGATGACGCCCGCCGGGCAGCGGATACCGCGGCCGCCCGTCTCTCCCGCGAAGCCACCGACCCCGTGGGTGACCAGTTGCTCGCGGCCGAGCAGGCCCTGCACCGCGCCGGCACCCTGCTCGACGCGATCGAACAGGGCGAAGACCAGTTGCACGTCGGATTCGCCTCCCTGGCTCGAGCGCTCGACGCGGCGGACGCCGAGCTGGCCGAGGTGCGCGCGCTGCGCGACACCCACGAGGAGACCACGGCCCGCGGCGAACTGAACCGCGTTATTGCGGAGGCCGACCGGGTGGTCGGCGAGCTGCGGCAGCCGTCGCGCTTGAGCGACCCTGCCGCTGACCAGTCCCGACTGCGCACGGCAATGGACGGTCTCGACCTGATCCGTTCCGAGGCCCGCAACCGCCAGTTGCGGCTCGACAACGCCCGCGGCGCGCTGACCGGCGCTCTGTTGGCCGCGCGCAGCCAGATCACCGTGACCCGCGACTTCATCACCGCGCATCCCGGCCGCGTGGGCGCTGTGGCGCGCACCCGCCTCGCGGAGGCCGAACGCAAGCTGAGCCTGGCGGCTTCGGAGGCCGACCCGGTGTCCGCACTGGACACCGCGCGCAGCGCGATGACCCATGCCACGGATGCCGACGCGCTCGCCCGCTTCGACGACCGGTAGCGCCGCCGCTACCCTTGGGGAGTGAACAAAGACGCGCCCCAACAGAAGTACCAGGTCCGTTTCGATGTCGGCCTGGCCGGGTTCCAGGCTCTGGCCGCCGAGGCCGACGTGGTCATCCTGGCCGACGCTTTGCCGTCGCCCGGCTCCGAGATCGTTCTCCCGACTGCCCTGCACGAGCACCAGGTCATCGCCGCGAACCTCGCCAATCGCGAGAGCGTGGCTGATTGGGTGCTCGCCCGCCAGGCGGAGAAGGGAGACCGGTTCTCCGTGGCCGTGATCGCCGTGGGCGAGCAACGCCAGGGCGGCACCCCCCGGTTCGCGGTGGAGGACTTCCTCGCCGCCGGCGCCGTGATCGACGCCCTCGCCGCCCGCGGCATCGACCACTGCTCGCCGGAGGCGGCCGCGGCCGCCGCGGGATTCGCGGGTCTCGCGCGGGCCGTGCGGCACCTGGTCACCGCGTCCGAAACCGCCCAGGCGCTCGTCGCCGAGGGGCGGTCGGCCGAGGTGCAGGCGACGGATGCCCCGGCGCGCTCCCCGGGAATCTCCCGATTGCGGGAATTCGCCTTTCCGGGCTGAGGTTGTTCCTGAAGCGGTCTCTGAGCCGAACCCCTCGTTTCACCCTCACCGTTTGAATCTCACTGAAGGAGCAACTCCCATGAAGGCAGTACTCAACGGCACCGTCATCGCCGAAGCACCGCAGGCAGATCTTCTCAAGATCGAGGGCAACTGGTACTTCCCACCGGCGAGCGTGAACTCCGAGTTCCTCGTCGAGAGCCCCACGCAGTACACCTGCTCCTGGAAGGGCGCGTGCCAGTACTTCAGCGTCAAGGACGGTGAGACTCTGCTGCAGGATCGCGCCTTCAGTTACCCGACTCCGCCCTCGGCCTCCTTCGACCGGGTCGGCCAGGACTACAGCAACTACGTCGCCTTCTGGAAAGAGGTCCAGGTCTCCGAGTAGCCCGCTCCCGGCCGGACGGACGGCCCGGGTAATCGGTGGTCGAGCCTGTCGAGACCATTGGGCAGCGCTAGGGCTTCGCCGCCCCCGCAGCCTGTCGCCGGGCGGCGGCCGTGATCTCGCGCCGTGTCCACCGGATCAGGAACCGCTTGTCGAATCCGCGCACGCACAACCCGCAGGCGAACGCCCGGGTGGGTTGTCGGTAACGATAGTGCGCGTGGCCGGCCGGGCAGGTGCCGACCCACGGGGCGAGCTCGTCGGCGATGTCGCCGTCGTGCGTGCTCTTGCCGTCATAGCCGAGGTTCCGCGCGATCACCTTCCACTTCGGCCCGTGGCCGGCGCGCGGTCCGGCCAGAGCGTGCGCGACCTCGTGCAGCAGGATCTGGTGCACGTCATCGTCTTCGTAGCGCGCCGCCAGGTAGCGGGACACGGTGATGCGCCGCACGGTGAAGTTGCAGAGCCCCGCTCGCTTCTTCGCGTTGTCGAAGGCGAAGGTCCAGCTGGGATCGAGGTGCAGCGTGATCAACGCGTCCGCCCAGTGCCGCACCCGGTCGAGGTCGGCCATCAGGGTGCGACCGCCACCTGGTAAAGCCGGTCGTCGCCGGAGGAAGGGGTGCCGCGGCCATCCGTATTATTGCTCACGAACCACAGTGTGCCATCGGGCCCCGACACCACATCGCGCAGCCGCCCGAAGCTGTTCCCAAACCAGTCATCGACCTCGCCTGTGGAGGGATCGATGCGCCACAGCCGCTCGCCGCGCAGGGCCGCCATGAAGATGGTGTCGTTCACGATGGCGAGCCCGCTCGGGCTGGCCTCACTGGTGGGCCACTGCTGCTCCGGGTCGAGGTAGCCGGAGTCCGCGCTCTGTCCCCGGCCCTCGACGATCGGCCAGCCATAGTTGCCGCCCGGGGTGATGAGGTTGAGCTCGTCCCAGGTGTTCTGTCCAAACTCGCTGGCCCAGAGTCGGCCGCTGGAGTCCCAGGCGATCCCCTGCGGGTTGCGGTGGCCGTAAGAGTAGACGAGCGTGCCGAACGGGTTGTCGTCCGGCACGGCGCCGGTCGGCGTCATCCGCAGGATCTTGCCGCCGAGGGAACCCAGGTCCTGGGCGTTCTCGGGGTTCCCGGCGTCGCCGACCGTGGCGTAGAGCAGGCCGTCCGGGCCGAAACCGAGCCGACCGCCGTTGTGGTTACCCGCCTTCGGGATGCCGCCCTGCACCGGTTCGGATGCGCCGAGGGTGTGGCTTCCGACCGTGCCGAGCAGCGGCATCCGTACGATCTTGTTGTCGTCGGCGGACGTGAAGTAGGCGTAGACCCACCCGGTTCCGCCCGGTGCGGCCGGGTCGGCCAGTGCGGCGAGGCCGAGCAGCCCGCCTTCACCGCCCGGGCTCGCCGCGGCGAGCCGGCCGGCGTCGCGCAGGCTACCGTCGGGCAGGAGTTCGCGCATGAGGGTCGTGTCGCGTTCGCTGATCAGGGTGCCGTCGTTCGGCAGTCGCAGGACCGACCAGGGGGCATCCAGCCCGGATGCGATCACGACCGGGGCGTCGACCGGCCGCACCGATGGCCCGGCGGTGCCGGTCGGCCCGGGTGCAACGGTGTCGGACGGAACCGGCCGGGCGGGGGTCGAGGTTTCTGCCGCGGGCCCGGGCGCGGTCGCCGTGCACGCGCTGAGCAGCAGGAGCGCGCCCAGGGCCAGCACCCCGGCCGCGCCGCTGCGTGGTGGCATCCGCCCGCTCATCTTCCACCTCCTTCGCACCGGCACGCTCGCCGGCGCTGTGTCCAGCATGCCCCGAATTTCTGCTTCGTGGTGAGTGGCCCGTTCCGTGCGTAGCTCCTGCAAATCGATGTCTGGATGCAGCCGGCCGGTCAATCGCCGGCCGGCGCCCCGCGGTGCCGACGCGCTACTGCTGTAAGCGGGACTGTCGCCGCTCGGCAATGAATGACTCGACCACCGCAACGGCGACGAGCGCACTCTCGAGGAGGGCGGGTGTAGCGCCGGCCTGCTCCCGCAGCGTCACCGAGGCCGTGAAGTCTGCCAGGGCGGCGTCGAGGTCGCCCTGTTCGAAGTGAACCTTGCCGCGGCTTTCCCGGGCGAACGCCGCGACGGCGCCCCACTCGTGCGTCTCGGACTCGAGCACACAATGGGTCAGCTCGGTCACCGCCTCGTCGAGCTTGCCTCGGTACTGCTGTACCTGGGCGCGACGGATGCGACTGAACGCGAGTTCTTCCCGCGACCCGGTGAACCGGGACTGGCGCAGCGCAGTGTTCGCCATGTCCCAGGCCTCGTCGATCCGGCCGGTCAGCCGCAATAGCACGACCTTCTCGTTGAGGGCGGACAGGCTGCGAAGCTCGCCGAGTTCTTCGAGGCGCAGCTCAGCAGCAGAGAGGTCGACTTTCTCACGCAGGGTGACGGCGTCATAGCCAATGATGATGGGCAGGGTGTGGTCCTGAGGCGAAGGCGGCACATGCCGCGGAGTAAACGTGGTCCCAACCAGCGTAGCCGGGCCGGGCCGGGCTGGTCCCCGATCCGGCCTGATCCACCGGCATCCGTCGCCCTCGTCCCCCCGCCGCGAGCCGCACACGTGGCTAACTCAGGAGATCCCAGCGCGTGAGCACATAAAGCCGCATGAACACGGATGCCCGCAGCACCTTGGCCCCGGATCTCCTGAGTTGGCCACACATCACCCGGCGCGCGACGCCCAACCCGTGACCCCCGGCGTAACCGCGGCTCAGCTGCCGAGTTGGAACACCGTGCGGCCGGGCAGCGGGGACGGGGTGGCCGTCACATCCGTCGTCACCATCGCGGTCGCCATGAAGTGCGTGAGCTCAGCACCCTCGACCACTTTCGACGGATGCGGCCCGCCCGCCAGCAGCCGCGACACCCAGCTCGTGTCGATGGGGGTGTGCGCGGCGACGAAGACGATATTGCCGAACCGGCGCCCCTTGAGCACCTGGGTCTCCGCGAGGGCGAGCACGTGTCCGAAGACGGCTGACAGCGTCGCGGCCTGTGAGCGGGCGAACGGCAGACCGGGCCCGTCGGCGACGTTCACGACGAGCACCCCGCGCGGCGACAGAAGGGGAGCGGCCAACTCGTAGAACTCGCGGCTGGTCACGTGGGCCGGGGTGCGGGCCCCGGAGAAGATGTCGACGACGACGAGGTCCACCGCGCCGTGCAGCCCGGCCGGCAGCTTGGCCAGAACCTCGCGGGCATCACCGTGCCGCACGCGCAGCTGCGCCCGCTTGTCCCAGGGCAGCTCGCGGCGAACGAAATCGATCAGGTCGCTCTCCAGCTCCACGACCTGCTGGCGGGAGCCCGGCCGGGTCGCCTCCACGTATCGGGGGAGGGTCAGCGCGCCGGCGCCGAGGTGCACGGCGGTGATCGGCTCGCCCACCTCGCCGATCAGGTCGATCACGTGACCGATCCGCTGCACGTATTCGAAGAACAGCTCGCCCGGATCGTCCAGGTTCACGTTCGACTGCGGCGTGCCGTCCACGATCAGGTTGAAGCTGCCCGGGGTGAATCGGTCGGGCTCGATGACGGCGTGGTGGCCGCTCAATTTCAAGGTGATCGACGGATGTTGCGCTACAGGCCTGCTCATCCCTCAAGTCTGCGCCCTCCGCAGTCTGCACCGGGGCGGCCCGAAACCGGGTTATACCTGAGAATTTATGGCACGTCAAGAATTGAGTGGACATGGTGAACTAACCGGCATATAGTTGTTCTTTGCGCTCCCAGACTAAACTCTGCCTTCATATTGCGGTCGGCTTTGCGTGCTCAAGCCACCTTGACGCATACCTCGTTCCAGGATTTCAGAACACCGGAATTTCAGAACGCGAGGGTCTGAGGAGTTCGTACTCGGTATTCCTTACTAACAGTGACTAGACCTGACGGGGTCCACGGAGGTTATTTCCTTGGCTGCTGCGCGCAACGCAACCACCAACTCACCCAAGAACGGACGCGCCGCTGGCCGTCTTTCGTTCGCGAAGATCACCGACAATCTGACTGTTCCGGATCTGCTTGCTTTGCAGACCGAGAGCTTCGATTGGCTCGTCGGTAACGACAACTGGAAACAGCGTGTCGCAGAAGGCCAGGCGGCCGGTCGACAGGACCTGCCGACTCGCACCGGGCTCGACGAGATCTTCGAAGAGATCTCACCCATCGAGGACCTCGGCGAAACGATGCAGCTGTCGTTCACCAACCCGGAACTCGAGCCGGAGAAGTACACCATTGACGAGTGCAAGGAAAAGGGTAAGACCTACTCCGCACCTCTCTATGTGAACGCTGAGTTCATGAACCACCTCACCGGTGAGATCAAGACCCAGACCGTGTTCATGGGTGACTTCCCGCTGATGACCCCCAAGGGCACCTTCGTGATCAACGGCACCGAGCGTGTCGTTGTCTCACAGCTGGTCCGCTCCCCGGGCGTCTACTTCGACCGCCAGCAGGAGAAGACGTCCGACAAGGACATCTACTCCGCTCGCGTCATCCCGAGCCGCGGTGCCTGGCTCGAATTCGAGATTGACAAGCGCGACCAGGTCGGCGTTCGCATCGACCGCAAGCGCAAGCAGTCCGTCACCGTCTTCCTCAAGGCCCTCGGCCTCACGAGCGAAGAGATCCTCGAGGAGTTCAAGGGCTTCGCGTCGATCGAACTCACCCTGGAGAAGGACAACATCCTCACCAAGGAAGAAGCCCTCAAGGACATCTACCGCAAGCTGCGTCCGGGCGAGCAGGTTGCCGCCGAGGCCGCGCGTGCGCTCCTCGACAACTTCTTCTTCAACTCCAAGCGCTACGACCTGGCCAAGGTCGGTCGTTACAAGATCAACCGCAAGCTCGGACTCGAAGCGCCGCTCAGCGACTCCGTGCTGACACTCAAGGACATCCTGGCCACGATCAAGTACCTGGTTGCGCTGCACGACAACCAGACCACGATCGCCGGCGTCCGCGACGGCAAGCAGACCGACATCCGCATCGACATCGACGACATCGACCACTTCGGCAACCGTCGCATCCGTGCCGTCGGCGAGCTCATCCAGAACCAGGTGCGCACCGGCCTGTCCCGCATGGAGCGCGTCGTTCGCGAGCGCATGACCACGCAGGACATCGAAGCGATCACCCCGCAGACCCTGATCAACGTGCGCCCCGTCGTCGCCGCGATCAAGGAGTTCTTCGGTACCAGCCAGCTGTCGCAGTTCATGGACCAGAACAACCCGCTCGCCGGACTGACGCACAAGCGTCGCCTGTCCGCGCTGGGTCCGGGTGGTCTGTCCCGTGACCGTGCCGGCGTCGAGGTGCGAGACGTTCACCCCTCGCACTACGGCCGCATGTGCCCCATCGAAACCCCGGAAGGCCCGAACATCGGCCTGATCGGTTCGCTCGCCTCGTTCGCGCGGATCAACGCCTTCGGTTTCATTGAGACCCCGTACCGCCGCGTCGTCGATGGCAAGGTCATGAACGACCAGATCGACTACCTCACCGCCAGCGAAGAAGACGAGTTCATCGTCGCCCAGGCGAACGCCCCGCTCACCAAGGATTGGCACTTCGCCGACGCCCGTGTTCTCGCCCGCAAAAAGGGTGGAGAGGTCGACCTTTTCCCCGCGGAAGACATTGGCTACATGGATGTTTCGCCTCGCCAGATGGTGTCCGTCGCCACCTCGCTCATCCCGTTCCTCGAGCACGACGATGCGAACCGCGCCCTCATGGGTGCCAACATGCAGCGTCAGGCCGTCCCGCTCCTGATGAGCGAGAGCCCGCTCGTCGGTACCGGCATGGAGGTCTTTGCGGCCATCGACGCCGGTGACGTGCTCACCGCCGACAAGGCCGGCGTGGTGATGGAGGTTTCGGCCGACGTCGTCACCATTCAGCTCGACGAGGGCGGCACGCAGGAGTACTACCTGCGCAAGTTCGCGCGCTCCAACCAGGGCACGAGCTACAACCACCGCGTCATCGTGCAGGCCGGCGAGCGGATCGAAGTCGGCGAAGTCATCGCCGATGGCCCCGCCACCGAAAACGGAGAACTCGCTCTAGGCAAGAACCTGCTCGTCGCGTTCATGCCATGGGAAGGCTACAACTTCGAGGATGCGATCATCCTGAGCCAGAACCTGGTCAAGGACGACACCCTCTCGTCGATTCACATCGAGGAATACGAGGTTGACGCTCGCGACACCAAGCTGGGCAAGGAAGAGATCACCCGCGACCTGCCCAACGTGTCGCCTGATCTGCTCGCCGACCTCGACGAACGCGGCATCATCCGGATCGGTGCCGAGGTTCGCCCCGGCGACATCCTCGTCGGCAAGGTCACGCCCAAGGGCGAGACCGAGCTGTCCGCCGAGGAGCGCCTGCTGCGTGCCATCTTCAACGAGAAGAGCCGCGAAGTTCGCGACACGAGCCTCAAGGTTCCCCACGGTGAGCGCGGCACCATCATCGGTGTCAAAGTCTTCGACTCGCAGGACGGCGACGACGAGCTCGGCTCGGGCGTCAACCAGCGCGTCGCGGTCTTCATCGCGCAGAAGCGCAAGATCACCGAGGGTGACAAGCTCGCCGGCCGTCACGGCAACAAGGGTGTCATCTCCCGCATCCTGCCGATCGAGGACATGCCGTTCCTCGCCGACGGAACCCCGGTCGACATCATCCTCAACCCGCTGGGCATCCCGGGCCGCATGAACTTCGGTCAGGTTCTGGAAACCCACTTGGGCTGGATCGCCAAGCAGGGCTGGCAGGTGGAAGGCAAGCCCAAGTGGGCCGGCCGTCTGCCCGAGGCCGCGCACAGCGCAGCTCCGAACACCAAGGTCGCGACCCCGGTATTCGACGGCGCGCTCGAGGTCGAGATCGAGGGTCTTCTCGACTCGACGACCCCGACTCGTGACGGCGACCGCCTGATCGACCGCACCGGTAAGACCCAGTTGTTCGACGGCCGCTCCGGCGAGCCGTTCCCCAACCCGGTTTCCGTGGGCTACATGTACATCCTGAAGCTGCACCACCTTGTCGATGACAAGATCCACGCCCGTTCCACCGGCCCCTACTCCATGATCACGCAGCAGCCGCTGGGTGGTAAGGCGCAGT
This sequence comes from Cryobacterium sp. TMT2-17-1, assembly GCF_004402765.1. NCBI lineage: Bacteria > Bacillati > Actinomycetota > Actinomycetes > Micrococcales > Microbacteriaceae > Cryobacterium > Cryobacterium sp. TMT2-17-1. The sequence continues at coordinate 62,531 of NZ_SOGC01000036.1, read as the reverse complement.
TCGGCGGACAGCGTTTCGGTGAGATGGAGGTGTGGGCGCTCGAAGCATACGGAGCCGCTTATGCCCTGCAGGAACTCCTGACCATCAAGAGCGATGACATCCTCGGCCGGGTGAAGGTCTACGAGGCCATCGTCAAGGGCGAGAACATTCAGGAGCCGGGTATCCCCGAGAGCTTCAAGGTTCTGATCAAGGAAATGCAGTCGCTGTGCCTGAACGTCGAGGTGCTGTCGAGCGACGGTACCGCCGTCAGCCTGCGCGACACGGATGACGAGGTGTTCCGCGCTGCGGAAGAACTCGGCATCAACATTTCCACCCGGTTTGAGTCGTCTTCGATCGACGACATCTAGGCCCGGCCGATGACGAACACTTCGAATACTTTCCAAGGAGAGAAATTGCTCGACGTAACCACATTTGACGAGCTTCGCATTGGCCTTGCGACCGCCGACGACATCCGTCGCTGGTCTCACGGTGAGGTCAAGAAGCCCGAAACAATCAACTACCGCACGCTCAAGCCGGAAAAAGACGGCCTGTTCGGCGAGCAGATCTTCGGCCCGTCCAGGGACTGGGAATGCTCATGCGGCAAGTACAAGCGAGTGCGCTTCAAAGGCATCGTCTGCGAGCGCTGCGGCGTCGAGGTCACGAAGTCGTCGGTGCGCCGTGAGCGCATGGGCCACATCGAGCTCGCCGCCCCGGTCACCCACATCTGGTACTTCAAGGGTGTCCCCTCGCGTCTCGGCTACCTGCTGGACATGGCTCCGAAGGACCTCGAAAAGGTCATCTACTTCGCCGCGTACATGGTCATCACGGTTGACGAAGACGGCCGCCACCAGGACATGCCCGGCCTTGAGAACGAGCTCCGCCTCGAGATCAAGACCATCGAGGGCCAGCGCGATTCCCGCATCGCCGACCGTCTGCAGCGCCTGGAAACCGACCTCGCGGCACTGGAGGCCGAAGGCGCCAAGAGCGACCAGAAGAAGCGCACCAAGGACGCCGCCGAAAAGGAGATGAGCCAGGTCCGCAAGTCTCTCGACGAGCAGATCGCTCACCTCGAGCGCGTTTGGGAAGACTTCCGCACCCTCAAGGTCGGCGACCTGAAGCCCGAAGACTCCGTCTTCCACGAGCTGCAGGACCGTTTCGGCATGTACTTCGAGGCCTACATGGGCGCCGAAGCCATCAAGAAGCGCCTGCTGGCCTTCGACCTGGTCACCGAGAGCGAAAACCTGCACCTGCAGATCGCCGAGGGCAAGGGCCAGAAGAAGATCCGTGCGATCAAGCGCCTCCGCGTGGTCAACGCGTTCATCATCACCGGCAACTCGCCGGCCGCGATGGTGCTCGACGTCGTCCCCGTGATCCCGCCCGAACTGCGCCCGATGGTGCAGCTCGACGGTGGCCGCTTCGCGACCTCCGACCTCAACGACCTCTATCGTCGCGTGATCAACCGCAACAACCGCCTGCGTCGTCTGCTTGACCTCGGTGCCCCCGAGATCATTGTGAACAACGAGAAGCGGATGCTGCAGGAGGCCGTTGACGCACTCTTCGACAACGGTCGTCGTGGCCGCCCCGTCACGGGTACCGGAAACCGCGCCCTCAAGTCACTGAGCGACATGCTCAAGGGCAAGCAGGGTCGTTTCCGTCAGAACCTGCTCGGCAAGCGCGTCGACTACTCCGGCCGTTCGGTCATCGTCGTCGGCCCGCAGCTCAAGCTGCACCAGTGTGGTCTGCCCAAGCAGATGGCACTCGAGCTGTTCAAGCCGTTCGTGATCAAGCGCCTGATCGACCTGAGCCACGCTCAGAACATCAAGGCCGCCAAGCGCATGGTCGAGCGTTCACGCCCGCAGGTCTGGGACGTGCTCGAGGAGATCATCCGCGAGCGCCCCGTGCTGCTGAACCGGGCACCGACGCTCCACCGCCTCGGCATCCAGGCGTTCGAGCCTCAGCTCGTGGAGGGTAAGGCGATCCAGCTGCACCCTCTCGTCTGTGCCGCGTTCAACGCCGACTTCGACGGTGACCAGATGGCAGTTCACCTGCCGCTGTCGATGGAAGCCCAGGCCGAAGCGCGCATCCTGATGCTCGCCTCGAACAACATCCTGAAGCCGTCTGACGGTCGCCCGGTGACCCTGCCCACCCAGGACATGATCATCGGTCTGCACCACCTGACCACGCTCAAGGAAGGCGTCATCGGCGAGGGCCGGGCGTTCTCCTCGATCGCGGAAGCGATTCTCGCTTTCGACCAGAAGAAGGACGCGAACCAGGGCCTCGACCTGAACGCCAAGGTGCGCATCCGTTTGGCCGACAAGTACTTCGAGGAGGGCACGCAGCCCGAAGGCGTCGAACTCGTCAACGGCCAGGCCGTCGGAACCGTGTTGGTGACCACCACGCTCGGCCGCGCGATCTTCAACGAGGCCATGCCGGTTGACTACCCGTACTTCGAAAAGGTCGCCGACAAGGGCAGCCTCTCGGCGATCGTCAACGACCTCGCCGAACGGTACCCGAAGGTGGAAGTCGCCGCGACGCTTGACCGCGTCAAGGACGCCGGTTTCTACTGGGCCACCCGGTCCGGTGTGACCGTGGCGCTCAGCGACATCCTGACCCCGCCGAACAAGCCGCAGATCGTTGCCGGCTATGAGAAGCAGGCCGCCAAGGTGCAGTCGCAGTTCGAGAAGGGTCTCACGACCGACCTCGAGCGTCGCCAGGAGCTCATCCAGATCTGGACCAAGGCAACCGAAGACGTCGCCGCGGCCATGCAGGAGAACTTCCCGGCCGACAACACCATCAACCGCATGGTCACCTCCGGTGCCCGTGGTAACTGGCTGCAGGTGCGGAACATCGCTGGTATGCGAGGCCTGGTCAACAACCCGAAGGGTGAGATCATTCCTCGCCCGATCATCTCGAGCTACCGCGAAGGCCTGTCCGTCGCCGAGTACTTCATTGCTACTCACGGTGCTCGTAAGGGTCTGGCCGACACGGCTCTGCGTACCGCCGACTCCGGGTACCTCACGCGTCGTCTCGTGGACGTCTCGCAGGATGTCATCATCCGCGAAGACGACTGTGGCACGACCAAGGGTCTGGAACTGCCGATCGCCGAGGTCAACCCGATGGGCGATCTCGTCCGCCACCCCAACGTGGAGAACGCGGTCTACGCTCGCAGCCTGGCCACCCCGGCGGTCAACGCCAAGGGTGAGATCGTGGCTGACGCCGGCGACGACGTGGGTGACGTGCTCATCGACAAGCTGGTCGAGGCCGGTGTCGAGACCATCAAGGTGCGCTCCGTGCTGACCTGTGAGTCGGCCGTCGGAGTGTGTGCGGTCTGCTACGGCCGCTCGCTCGCCACCGGGCTGCTCGTCGACATCGGTGAGGCCGTCGGTATCATCGCCGCACAGTCCATCGGTGAACCGGGTACCCAGCTCACGATGCGTACTTTCCACACCGGTGGATCGGCATCCGCCGACGACATCACCCAGGGTCTGCCTCGTGTGCAGGAACTGTTTGAGGCGCGTACCCCCAAGGGTGCGTCGCCGATCGTCGACACCGCCGGTCGCATCACCATCGAGGACACCGACCGCAGCCGGAAGGTCATCCTGACCCCCGACAACGGCGATGAGCCGATTGCCTACCCGGTGCTCAAGCGCTCCACTCTCCTCGTCGAGGATGGCCAGCATGTCGAGCTCGGCACGCAGATCATCATCGGCGCCGTCGACCCGAAGGAAGTTCTTCGCGTCAAGGGTGTTCGCGCCGTGCAGAAGCACATCGTCGGTGGAGTGCAGGATGTCTACCGGTCGCAGGGTGTGCCGATTCACGACAAGCACATCGAGGTCATCGTTCGCCAGATGCTGCGCAAGGTGACCGTCGTCGAGCACGGCGACACCGGCCTGCTCCCCGGCGAGCTCGTTGACCGGTTGAAGTACAACGACCTCAACCGCACCGCGCTCACCGAGGGCAAGAAGACGGCGTCGGCTCGTCAAGAAGTCATGGGTATCACCAAGGCTTCGCTGGCGACCGAGTCCTGGCTGTCGGCCGCTTCCTTCCAGGAGACCACCCGGGTTCTGACCCAGGCGGCCATGGAAGGCAAGAGCGACCCGCTGATGGGCCTCAAGGAGAACGTGATCATCGGTAAGTTGATCCCGGCCGGCACCGGTCTTCCCCGCTACCGCGACGTCACCGTCGAGGCAACGGATGAAGCCAAGGCTGAGCGTTACCCGAACCGCATCTTCACCGATGATGCAGCGTTCAACGAGGGTGACCTGAGCTTCGTCGACTTCGACAGCTTTTCGTCGGATGACTTCACCCCCGGCACCTACAACTAGTCACTAGCGATAGGTTCCACGGACGGCCTCCTGCCTCGGCAGGGGGCCGTCCGTGGTTAAGCCCGTTCGCCCCCGCTGGTCGAGCCTGTCGAAACCCGAGCCTGTCGAGACCCGCGATAGGCTGGTCCAGAATCTTTCTGGGGGTATCGCATGGGTGCAGGTCCGGTGTCCGCTTCGGCAATGACGCGTCGACGGATGTGGGTGCTCCTCGGCGCCGTCGGCTCCATGCTGGTCATCGCCCTCATTGTCCTGCTCATTGTCTGGCGGGGCGGCGCGGGCGCGCCGGAGGGAGAGGCGGTCGGGCGGCCGCAGCCGCACTCGTCCCCTGCGCCCCTGGCCCTCGCCAGTGTGCCTGCTCCGACGGCCACGACGGATGGGCCGCATCCGTCGACCTGTGATGAGCTCTACAGCCCGGCGATCGTGGCCGCTTTCGATGACCTGGTGCTCAACCCGGCCTGGGTCGCTGAGGAGAACTCGGACGTCAACCGCGGGTCCGGGGACCCGGAGTTGATCGCCCTGATCGACGCTGCCGGGGAGCGCCTCACCTGCGTGTGGGCGAACGCCAACGGCGGGTCCGGCCTGGGACTGACCACGGAGCTGGTGTGGGTGACCCCGGAACAGTCGACCAAGATTCAAAGCCGGCTGACCGCCGCAGGTATGAACTGCTACGAGGAACTCGGCGGAATGCGTTGCCTCATCGAGACAACGAAGGATGGTGAACTCGTCGGTGAGTCGCACTTTCTGCGCGACGGCATCTGGCTGGCCACCAGATATGTCAATACCGGACCGGACGGCTACACGCACGACATCATCGCCAACGTGTGGGCCGACGAGTAGTCGCCGGGGAGATCCGCAATCCGCGCACAAAGTAGGGTAGAAGCAACGACCGGCAGACCTGCTTTTCGGAAGCAGAGGAACAGTATGCGGTTGGTCGGGCAGCTCGGTGGGGCGCTAGTCGGTGCCATGGGACTCCTGGTGCTGGTCAGTTGGTACGTCGGAGTCGACGCCCTGCCGCCCGTGCTCCGCGACCTGCTGGCGATGAAGCCGATGGCAGCCCTGGGGCTCGTGCTGGTGGCGGTTGCCGTGCTGGCCGTCGATCGTCGCAGGCTGACCGTGACCCTGGGTCTGCTGGCACTGATGATCGGCGCCCTCACGATCGCGGAGTTCGTCGTCGGCCGATCACTCGGCATCGATGTGCTCCTGCCGGGAATCGACTTCGGCGGGCGGTCGGAGCGGATGGCGCCGTCCACGTCGGTGGCGCTGGTCCTGCTCGGTGCGTCCGTCATCGCCAGCCGGGCCGCTCGATCCGCCGTGATGCTCGGCTTCGCATTCGCGGCTCTGGGCGTCAGCCTGGTCGCGATCCTGGGTTATGCCTATGGCGTCTCCTCGCTGTATTCGCTGGGCGGCTACACGAGTATGGCCTGGCAGACGGCCTTGGGCGTCGGAATCCTCGCCACGGCCCTGTTGATTCAGCGCCCCGATGCCGGTCTGATCGGCCTCTTCCGAGACGGTGGCAGTGCGGGTCGGCTCCTCCGCCAGGTCATTCCATTCCTAGTTCTGGGACCGTTCATCCTCGGTTGGCTGCGGCTGTGGGGACAGCGCCAGGGCTGGTACGACACGGCCTTCGGCGTCGCCATCCTGATCCTCGGCATGACAGTGCTCAGCTGCGTGCTGGCGTGGGTCGCTGCCCGCCGGCTGCGTGACCTCGATCGTCAGCGTGATGGCGCGATGCAGGCTCTCGCTGAGGCCAACCACACGTTGGAGGCGACGGTCGAGAACCGAACCCGCCAGCTCGCGGAGACGGCCGACACGCTGCACACCCTCATCAAGATCGCACCCGTTGGAATCGTGCAGATGGATGCCGCGGGCGGGCTCGTGTCCGCCAACGACCAGTGGCTGGCACTCAGCGGCCTCACGAAGAGTCAGTCGCGCCGCGACGGCTGGGCCACCGCGCTCCATCCGGATGACGCGGAACGGGTGCTCCTCGGTTGGGAAGCGAGCGCCGCAGCCGGCGAGCCCTTCGAAACCACCCTGCGGTTCCGCACCCCTGAGGGCCACATCAACTGGGTGCAGGTGAACACCGCTCCGATGCGTGATGAGAAGGGCATCATCGGGCACCTGGCCAGCGTCACCGATGTCACCGCGCAGCGTGAGGCCGAGAACGCGGCCACGGCCGCCGCGGCCCGGTTCGAGGCTGCCTTCGCTTCCTCGCCGTTGGGAACGGCCATCGTGACGCTCGACGGACAGGTAGTGGCCGCCAACAGGCGGCTCCTGGAACTGGCGGGTCACCAGAACCCGCTTGTCAGCGCCCATATCGAGACGATCTTCATGCCGGCTGAGGACGCTGACGATGAGGAGATGGAGAGCGCTGGCCTGGAAGGTCCGTCGACCCGACAACGCATCGACCGGCGGATGCGCCACGAAGGCAATCAGGAAACCTGGGTCAAGGTCAGCATCGCCGAGATCTTCGAGGGCGACCAGGCCGGGGGACTGCTGTACCAGCTGGAGGACATCACCGCCCGACGCCTGGCCGAGGCGCGGGTTGAGCACCTGGCATTCCACGACCCGCTGACGAACCTGCCCAACCGTCTGCTCCTGCTCGACCGGTTGAAGCAGGCGCTTCTGCAGGCGTCGCGCCAGGGTCGCGGCGTTGCGGTGCTATTCATCGACCTCGACCGGTTCAAGTTCGTCAATGACAGCCTTGGGCACCACGCCGGTGACACAGTGCTGAACGAGGTTGCCATCCGCCTCCGGCAAAGCATCCGGGCCGGCGACACGGTGTCCCGGATCGGAGGCGACGAGTTCGTCGTGATCTGCCCGGATGTCGGTGGCAGCGAGGATGTGCACCGGATTGCCGATTCGATCCAGGCGGCCATCGCGCGGCCGATCACGATCGGCGACCAGTCGGCATCCGTCGACGCCAGCATCGGGATTGCTTTCGGCCTCGGGCACGACGATGCCGAACTGCTCCTGCGCAATGCGGATCAGGCCATGTACCTGGCGAAGGACCGCGGGCGCGCCCGCTACGAGGTCTTCGACGACGACCTGCGGTACCGCATCCATCAGCGGCTCGACAGCGAGTTGGCCCTGCGCGACGCGGTGGAACTGGGCCAGATCGAATCCTGGTATCAGCCGATCGTGGATCTGCAGGACCACAAGGTGGTGGCGACCGAGGCTTTGGCACGCTGGCGGAGGCCCGAGCGCGGGCTCGTGATGCCGGGTGACTTCATTGCTCTCGCCGAGGAAGTGGGTCTGATCAAGGGAATCGGATCGACGGTGCTCGGCCAGGCGTGCCGGGCGGCCAGGGGGCTGGCTCAGGGAGTGGCGGTCAGCGTCAACGTGTCCGCGCGGCAATTCGTGCAGGATGACTTCGGTGACGTCGTCAAGCGGGCCCTCGCCGAGTCGGGTCTGCCGCCGGAACAGCTCTGGCTGGAGCTGACCGAGAGCGCGGTGCTCGACGCCATCGATTCCGCGGCCCGGACCTTCCAGGAGCTGCGGAGCTTGGGCGTGCGGCTGGCCATCGACGACTTCGGCACGGGGTATTCATCTTTCACGCACCTGCGCGCGTTCACGGTTGACCTGCTCAAGATCGACCTGACGTTCATTCGCGACGTCGAGAGCTCCGATCACGATCGCGCGATCGTGGAGGGAATCCTGCGTCTGGCCGATTCCCTGAACCTGGATGTCGTCGCCGAGGGCATCGAGTCGACGAGCCAGCGGGACCTGCTGAGATCCATGGGCTGCCGCTTCGGCCAGGGCTATCTTTTCTCCAAGCCCACGCCGTCCGTGCATCCCGAAGTGCAGTTCGCCCACTAGCCCTGGCGCTCTGCGGTGCCCGGGGCGGAGGGTGATGTCGCAGCCGCCCTATGAGAGTGCCACTGCTCGGCCTTATCCCGTCGGGTTCGCCCGGTCGAATTGAAGGCCGGCCTCGTAGCCCACCCAGCGTCGTTTCACCCACCGCACCTCGGCCACCTCCGGTTGTGCCAGGCTTCCGGGGATCTCGACGATGACGAGCGCTCCCGGTTCCAGACGGTGGCGGAGCGATAGGCGGCACCCGCCGAAGCCGATGTCCTCGACCGCTGCCGTGAGCGCCCCGGGATCCCGATCCAGGGATTCCGCTTCCGGATGATCGACGACGTCGAGTGCCAGCCCTCCCGCCGCGGCGGTGGGCACGCGGTCGACGGCGAACGCGGCCTCACGTTCCCGGGCGAGTTCGAGAGCTGGGCCGCGCTCGAAGAGGGTGACGAGATGCAAAACAGCCGACGAGCTGGTAGCCATCCGAACCTGGGCGCGCCGCCAGGGAAGCGTGGGCGTTGTGGCCCCACGTACTGCACGCCAGCCGGCAGTGGCGAGGTAGGCCTTCTCCTCCTCGTCTCCCCGGACCCAGCTCGGTGATTCGGTGATCACCTGTACCAGGTCCACGGTCTGCTCTGGGGTGAGCGGATCGAAACGGAAGCCGATCGTCACACCGTCCGAGGAGTTCACGATCCAGCTGCCTATTCCGGGCAGTTCGCCGACCTCAGGGATCTGAAGAGCGGTGACCGACGATGCCTTGGAGGCGAAGCCCTTCGGGTCGAGCCGCTCCGACCAGGGAATGGATATGCGTGCCCCCATCAGGCTCAGGTCGACGAGTTCACCCGGGTGAGCGCCAAAATTCTGGAAGGCTGCGGTCACCGGTGTACTCATCGGCGTGCGCTCGGCTGACCGGAGGCGTGGACGCTCAACGCACAGAGTGACGGCCAGCACCAGGCCGACCACGAAGTACAGGCACCAGAAGACGTTGATGTACAGCGCGCTCGTGTTGGCGAGTTCCGGGCTGAGGAAGATTCCTCGCACCAGGCCGACGGCCGCCAGGGTCAGAAGCACCAGGTGGGGGAGCGCGATTCGCCAGTGGAAGACCTGTTCTTTCAGGCCAACGCCCTTGGGGGTGACGTTGAAGGCTTTGACTCGCAGGCCCAGCGTCTCAGCTGCCGCGGAGAGCGCGATGGCGGGGGTCAGAGCCAATTCGTAGATGTTGCTCCAGGAATGGCTCCGGCGACGTCCGACGATGATGGCAAAACACAGCATCACGCAGAGATAGGTGGGCAGCCAGAAGATAAGCAGGGCCTCCACGCTCGTGTCCAGGGCGACCACCCCGAAGAGGAGGAAGAGCAGCGGGGTAATGATGTAGATCAGCTTGAAAACCCCGAAGTACCAGTAGACGACCGCATCGGAATAGAGCCACCTCTGCATGAGTGTGAGTCCGGGCAGGGTCAGTGGGTTCCACTTGCGGGCCGTCTGGATGTTGCCGCGGCACCAGCGGTCACGCTGCTTGAGCATGTCGGCCAGGTTCTCCGGGGCCAGCCCGGCCGCAATGATGTCCGGCACGAATTCGGTCCGGTACTTGGCCCCCTGGATCAGGAGGCCCGTGGCGAGATCCTCCGTGATCACACCCACTGCAAATCCGCCCACGCTTTCCAAAGCCGAGCGGCGGAACATCGTGTTGCTCCCCACGTACATCACCGCATTGAAGCGTGATTTGCCTGCCTGCAGGGTACGCATGAAGAAGTCCTGCTCGTTCGGCAAAGCCTGACCGGAGAACAGGTTGTACTGGAACGGGTCCTCGTTGTAGAACGCCTGGGGCGCCTGGACGAAGCCCAGCTCGGGGTCCTGAAAACGACCGACGGTGCGCTCCAGGAAGTCCGGCCGGGGAACCATGTCCGCGTCCAGGGTCACGATCAGGTCCCCGTCGCTCCGCCCAAGCGCATTGTTGAGGTTGCCGGCTTTGGCGTGAGCGTGGTCAGGCCGGATGAGATGGATGGCCCCGTACTCTTCGGCAAGTTGGCGCACTTCCTCACGCGCGCCGTCATCGCAGACGAAAACGCGAACGCCGTCGGTCGGATAGCGCATGCCCACGGCGCCGGCAATGGTCATCCGGAGCATTGACACGGGCTCGTTGTAGGTGGCAATGAACACGTCGACCCGCGGGAGCTCGTCTGCTGGCGGCAACGGCACAGTGCGCCCGGCGTATGGGGTCCAGAGGGTGACATACACCGCCAGCGATTGTGCGAATCCGAGTACTTCGACCGTTAACAGCAGAATGCCGGTCGCAGTGTTCCACCAGGCGTCGGACGGGATGGTGAACAACACGCGCCACGTGAGGTAGATGATTCGCACGACAATGGTGATCACGATGGCAGTCTTGTGCCCGAAGCCGGGGCGCCGGCGTGAACCGATCCAAAGCGTTTCCATCACGACCAGTATCAAGGCCGGATAGACAAGCATCCAGTACCAATTTTCAATCATCTTGCAGCCCCCTGGTCGTTCCTAGGGAAAACCTAGCAGTGCTGGTTCAGATTCGGTGAGCATCAGAATTTTCGGTTTCCCGGGGGTTTTGGTGATTGCAGGAGGGCGTTCTTGCCGGGCAGGGCCGCCGGCGTCCGCGAGCCATTGGTCGAGGTGGTGGGCTTCGGTCCGGGCGGGCGGGCGTTCGTAGCCGGGCCAGCGGCATCCGACGTAGCGGGCCACGATTCCCGCGCGTTGCTTCTCGGTGAATGAGGTGCTCCGCGAGGCCGATGTTGACGCATTGTCCGTCGTCGAGAAGTGTGACTGGACTACAGCCCCGACCTCTTACTCGGCAACGCCACCAGCGTCTGCTCTGGATCGACCTCGACCGGTGGCCTCAGCCAGCGCTGCGTTCCGGTGCGAATGATCGTCCAGTGCTGGTTGTGCAGTAGCAAATGGTGCGGATGGCACAGCAGCACTCCGTCGGCCAAATCGGTGTACCCGTTTTCCTTCAACCATTCGTTGACGTGATGGGCCTCAGTCCACGCCGGTGGCCTGTCACAGTCGATCCAGAGGCATCCGCCGTCGCGTACTGCCATTGCGGCGCGCTGGTGCTCGGTGAAGAGTCGTTCGTCGCGGCCGACGTTGATGATTTGGCCGTCCGCGTCGAATTTGATGCCGCGGGTTCCGGTGTCGCAGAGGAGTCGGTTGATGGTCTCCTGCGAGATGGGGACCGGGTTGCCCTCGATCTGCCCATGAGCGGCCCCTTCGGCGGGTTCGACGGGCCCAGATTCGCCCGTTTCAGTCTGGACGGTCGTCGGCGCCGGCCCGGTCTGGCCCTGCTGCCCGGCCGGGCCACCTTTCAGCGCCTTCTCGGTCACGATCACGCGCACCGAGGGGCGGCGTCCGCCGAAGACCCGGCCGGGTCGACCTCGCCGGCGATCTTCAGCAGCTGCACGAGGGAGTCCGCGGCGATCTGCTCGGTGCTGCGCGGGCTCTGTTGCATCTTCTTTGCCCAGGCTGCCCGCTCTGCGTCCACGAATCGAACCCCGCCGCGGCGGGGGCCCGTGATCGAGTCGAAGGTGGAGAGCACAAACTCACCGTCTTCGGGGGCAAACAGCCCGTTCAGGCGCACGGTGCCGTTGCCCAGCCGGTAGACCCGCAGGTAGCGGTCGTCGTAGGCCTGCTTCTCGCGGGCGGCAATGCCGGCCTCGTCAAGCCGGTCGCGCATCCGTCTCGCCTGCTTGAACACCTGATCGGCATTCAGTGACGACGCCTCGGTGAGGAGCGCCGCCAGGGCCACCCCGAGCTTCTCCGCGGTAACTGCCGCGTCGATCTGGCCGAGCCCGGCCCGGATCGCCTCGGCCGCGTCAACCGAGAGCGTGCCGGCGGTGACGGCCCGGGCGATCGGCGCCTGCCACGGCACCTTCGCCTCGAACTCGGCGACCTCGGCGGCATCCCTGTCGGGCGAGAACAGCGCCGCCTCGACCAGCCTGTCGGCCGCCTCGGCATCGGCCATCATCGTGCCGACCGCGACCAGCTTGTAGGCGTCGCCCTTGGACGAGCCGGTCGAGTTCTGAATCAGGGCCTCCGGCGAGAGATACCCCTGCTGCGCCGCCAAACCCGAGTGCCCGAGCTCCGGTCGGGAACGCTCGGCGATGGTCGCCGCCATCCAGGCGGCATAGGTATCGACGAGACGGCGGATCGAAGCGATTCGCTTCTGACCGGCCAACACCTCGGCATCAGGAAGGGCCGAGAAGTCAGCGCATGACGAGCCCAGCAGGGCCACGGCATCGGCCGCCTGCCTGAGGTCTTCCGCGAGGTTGGTCATGTTACGAGAATACCTCAACTCGCACCCAGTGTCGAGAGTTACTCACATAATTTGAGAGAATAATCGAATTTATCTCTGAGCAACTCCGGCCGCTCCGAAGCCGTCCAAGACCGCCGGTTGCCTCAATGGAGACCCCGGGGCGGTGAAGGTTTCCCGGGCGCAGGCGAGACCACCGGAACCGCCACCGTGACGCCCGCCCCGACCAACGCACCCACCGCTACAGATTCTCCGACCACCACCACGCCCCCGGCAACCCTCAAGCCGACGCAATCCGCAAGCCGACGCAACCTGCACCCGGGCAGACCGCGGCGCCGGGCGTCCCACGTCCAACCGCGTGCACGCAGCTCTACAGCCCGGCCATGGTCGAGGCGCTCGGCGACCTGACCCTGAACCCCGTCTGGAGCCAGGACCCGGATGCCGACGTGTCCCACGGCACCGACGATGCCGAGCTGCGCGTCCAGATCGACGCTCTCGACCACCTGACCTGCGTCTGGGCGAGCCCATATGGGGGATCCGACACCGGGATTATCACCACCGTGGTCTGGGTGACCCCGGAACAGAGCGCCGCGGTGGAGGCCCGGCTCGTCGCAAACGGACTGGAGTGCTTCACCCAGTCGGAGGGCCGCCGCTGCGTCATCCAGACGAACACGGCAGACGGCGCTTTCGGTGAGTCCCACTTTCTGAGGGGCGGCATCCGGCTCACCACGAAGTACACGAATGCCGGCCCGCTGGGCTACACACAGAACATCATCGAAAACCTTTGGTGGGTGTCTAGACCGTTTCGAGCAGGCCGAGACCGGCCCGGGCATCGCCCAGCAGCGGCCGCATTCCGCCTGCCGCCCCGCGGGCCGCAACCGGGTCGAAGCCGGGTCGATGCCGTGTCTATGTCGGGTCGAAGCCCCGCCCCGTTAGGATCACTGAACAGAGGCATTTTTTCGAACCGTGTCCCCCTCATTGTGGGTCTGGCCGGATTCCCTGCCCCCGAGATAGCGTTGTCCGTTACTTACTTACCGAGCCTGTTCGAGAGGATCGCGTGGCCAGCCTCACCGAAATCTTGATCCTGCACGGTCTGCTGCCGATCGAGGAGCTCGACCACCTCATGGCCGGCGACCCCGCCGATGAGAGCGCCGTCCGCGCCCTCGTCGCCAAGGGCGTCATCACCGAGGTTCAGTTCGCCAAGGCTCGGGCCCAGCAGGCCAACCTGCCCTTCGTCGAGCTGATCGACTACCCGGTCGATCGCCTCGCCGTGGCTCTCGTTCCGGTGGCCGTCTGCAAACGCCACGAAGTGCTCCCGATCGCCGTCGACGACGGCCGCCTCATCCTCGCCATGGTCGACCCTGGCAATGTCTTCGCTGTCGACGACGTGCGCGAAGCATCACGGATGCGCGTCACCCAGGTTGTCGCCGAGCGCAGCGATCTGCTCGCCGCCATCACCCGCTACCACCGCGCCGACGACGAGCTCAGTGACCTCACCTCCACACTCGAGGAAGAGAACGCCGCCACGGAGAGCTCCTCGTTCGGAGTCTCGGACTCCATCGACGACGATGCCCCGATCGTGCGGTTCGTGAACCTGTTGGTCAGCCAGGCCATCCAGGACCTGGCCTCGGACATCCACATCGAACCCGGCGAGCACAGCCTGCGGGTGCGTTACCGCATCGACGGCGTGCTGCACGAGATGCAGACCGCACCCAAGAGCATCCAGAACGGTGTTATCTCCAGGCTCAAAATCATGAGCGATATCGACATCGCCGAGCGGCGCAAACCGCAGGACGGCCGCATGACCGTGCGCCATGCCGGCCGTCAGATCGACCTGCGCGTTGCGACTCTCCCCACCGTGTGGGGCGAGAAGGTCGTCATGCGAATTCTCGACAACTCGAACACGACTCTCGACGTGCGTGCGCTGGCCCTGCTCGAGCACAACTTCGAGGCCTACAAGACTTCCTACTCCAAGCCTTACGGCATGATCCTGATCACCGGTCCGACTGGTTCGGGCAAGTCGACCACGCTCTATACGACCCTAGGTGCGGTCGCTCGTCCCGAAATCAACGTGATCACGGTCGAAGACCCGGTGGAGTACCGCATGGCGGGCATCAACCAGGTTCAGGTGAACCCGAAGGCAGGTCTCACCTTCGCGAGTGCGCTGCGTTCCATCCTGCGAAGCGACCCGGATGTCGTTCTGCTGGGTGAGATCCGCGACCACGAGACCGCGCAGATCGCCATCGAGGCCTCTCTGACCGGCCACCTCGTGCTGTCCACCCTGCACACCAACGACGCGCCGAGCGCCATCACCCGGCTGACGGAAATGGGCATCGAGCCCTTCCTGGTGGGTTCCGCCCTGGATTGTGTGGTGGCCCAACGCCTGGCCCGCCGGCTCTGCGACAAGTGCAAGACGCCATCCGTTCTGACCGTCGACTACCTGACGCGCCTCCGCTTCGCGTTCGACCCGGAGCGCCCGCTGCCCACGATCTTCGAGGCGGTCGGCTGCACGCAGTGTTCGAAGACCGGTTACCGGGGGCGCATCGCCGTGCACGAGGTGATGACCGTGACCGAGGAGATCGAGCGGCTCGCCGTGGCCCGAGCATCGAGCGCCGAAATCGGCCGGGTGGCGCGCGAACAGGGCATGATCACCCTCCGCGAGGATGGCTGGGCCAAGGCCCAAATGGGTTTGACATCGATCGAAGAAATCTTGCGAGTGGTCGCATAGTGCAAAAGGGGATATCTGCATGAGTCAGCCCATCTATGAAATTCCTGTCACGCCTCCTGGGGCTGCCGGGGGCAGCTGGAGCCTCGGCGATCCCGAGCGTCGAGGCGCCGAACAGACGGAGCACGATGTCGCGCCGGCCGCTCCTGACTCGGCGGAGTTCGAGTTCGTCGATGTTACGGATGCCGCGCAGCCGGCGACAACGGTCCTTCCGGTGGACACCGGCGCGGTCGAGACGACCGGGCGCCGCGCCCGCGCTAACCGCACCGGCGACAACGAGGTCTCCGACCTTGACCTACTGAACGCCCTGGCCGAGGTTCTCGACCTGAACGCCTCCGACCTGCACATCACCGTCGGAGCGCCGCCGAGCATCCGTGTCGATGGCGGCTTGCGGCCGATTGAGGGCGCGAGCAAGTGGATGGGTGACAAGGTCACCTCTGCGCTCTACAGCATCCTCTCGGCGAAGCAGCGTGCGCAGTTCGAGGAGGAGCTCGAGCTCGACTTCGCTTACACGGCCGGCGGCGCGCGCTTTCGCGTGAACTACTACTACCAGCGCAACTCGATCGGAGGGGCGTTCCGTCTGATCCCGCGCGAGATCAAGCCGCTGAAAGACCTCGGCATCCCTGAGACGGTCGGTCAATTCGCCAAGCTTCCTCGCGGCCTGGTTCTGGTGACCGGCCCCACCGGTTCGGGCAAGTCCACCACCCTGGCGGCACTGATCGATTTGGTCAACCGCACCCGTGCCGACCACATCGTCACGGTCGAAGACCCGATCGAGTTTCTGCACAAGCACCAGAAGTCGCTGGTCAACCAGCGCGAGGTCGGCCACGACACGAAGAGCTTCGCCTCCGCACTCAAGCACGTGCTGCGCCAGGACCCCGACGTCATTCTGATCGGCGAGCTGCGTGACCTGGAAACTATTTCGGTCGCCCTGACCGCGGCAGAGACCGGCCACCTCGTCTTCGCCACCCTGCACACCCAGTCGGCGGCCCAGACCATCGACCGCGTCATCGACGTGTTCCCGCCGCATCAGCAGGGCCAGGTGCGCGCGCAGCTGGCCGCTACCCTGCAGGGTGTGGTCTGCCAGACCCTCGTCAAGAAGATCGGCGGCGGCCGCGTGGTCGCCACCGAGGTTCTGGTCACAACCTCCGCGGTCGCCAACCTGATCCGCGAGGGCAAGACCTACCAGGTCGCCTCCGCGATGCAGGCCGGACGTGCTCTGGGCATGCACACTATGGACCAGCACCTCGCCGAACTCGTCGACGCGGGTCTCATCACCCGCGCATCGGCCGAAGAGAAGGCTCAGGACCTCGAGGGGCTGAACCAGCTAATTCGTCGCGTGGACCACGTCGAGGCATCCGTCGGCGGCATGAAGGGCATCGATTTCGGCGACTCCTACTCACCTCGGGGGCAGTAGATGCCAACCAACCTTGCTTTCGCCTACAAGGGCCGCAACGCCGCTGGCAAGGTCGTCAAGGGGCGCCTGGATGCCGCCTCCGAGAACGCGGCCATGACGCGCGTTCGCACGATGGGGCTGACGCCGATCTCCGTCGCCGAGGTGGCCGTCGGCTCCGGGCTGAACGTGGAGATCAAGATCCCCGGGTTCAGCAAAGGCATCACCCTGAAAGACCTCGCCATCATGAGCCGCCAGATGGCAACCATGACCTCGGCCGGCCTGTCGCTGCTTCGCACGCTAAACATTCTTTCTGAGCAGACCGAGAACAAGGAACTCGCCAGGATTCTCACGGCGATCCGCAATGACGTAGAGACCGGCATCTCGCTGTCCGAGGCTATGGACAAGTACTCCACCGTCTTCCCGCCCATCATGATCAACCTGATCAGGGCCGGGGAAACCGGTGGGTTTCTGGAGAGTTCGCTCAATTCGGTGGCCGGCAACTTTGAGTCGGAGACCAAGCTCCGCGATACGATTAAGTCAGCGATGGCCTATCCGACCATCGTTCTGGTCATGGCTGTGCTCGCCGTCATCGGCATGCTGACCTTCATCGTTCCGGTTTTCGAGAAGATGTTCGCGGGGTTCGGAGGCCAGTTGCCGCTGCCCACCCAGATTCTGGTTGTGCTCTCCAAGGCCATGGTCTGGCTTCTGCCGGTGCTCATCGTGGGCGGAATCGCTTTCACGGTGTGGTGGCGAAAGAACAAGAACACCGAGCCTGTACGCAAGGTCGTCGACCCGCTCAAGCTCAAGCTCCCCGTCTTCGGGCCCCTCATGACGAAGCTAGCCATCGCCCGGTTCAGCCGCAACTTCTCCACCATGATCGGCGCGGGTGTTCCCATCCTGCAATCGCTCAACATCGTCGGAGAGACCTCCGGCAACTGGGTTGTCGAATCTGCGTTGCGCAAGGTGCAGGAGTCCGTGCGCCAGGGCAAGTCGATCGCCGGTCCGCTTGCACTGGAGCCGGTCTTCCCGGCGATGGTGGTGCAGATGATCGCCGTTGGTGAGGATGCCGGCGCCCTGCAGACGATGCTGGGCAAGATCGCCGACTTCTACGACCAGGAGGTGCAGGCCACAGCCGAGCAGCTCACCGCGCTGATCGAACCCCTGATGATCGCCTTTATTGGAGTCGTCGTCGGCGGAATGATCGTGGCCCTGTACATGCCCATGTTCAGTATTTTCGAATACATCAAGTAGTCGACCCCCGCACTGGGGGTGTGGAGGTCTCCAAATACCCCCTTAAGCGGGCTACACCCCCAATCCGTGGACCATAGGCTCATTGCAGGTAACGCAAAAGCCTTTCCCAGCACACCCCCAGCAAAGGACCCCCACATGATTCGCAGCATCACGGGAGCGCTTGCCCGCAAGCGTTCAGAACTCGGCCAGAAGGAAAAGGGCTTCACGCTCATCGAACTTCTCGTCGTCGTCATCATCATCGGCATCCTCGCCGCCATCGCCATCCCGATTTTCTTGGGCCAGCAGACGTCCGCTCGCGACAGCGCCACGCAGTCGGACATCAGCAACGCCAAGACGGCCCTGGTGGCGTTGGCTGTTTCGGGAGGAACCTTCCCGGCCACCAACACCACGATCACGAGCGTTGGCACGGACTTCACCGCCGGAACGAACACGACCCTGACCTTCCAGGGAACTGCAGCCGGGTTCTGTGTTGCTGGTGTGAACACTAATGCCGCGAACGCGACTCACGTCTACGCAGCCAGCGACAAGACCGGTGTGGCGAAAGGTACCTGTAATAGTTCAGGGGTTTGGGTCACAGCTACCTGGTAGTCGATTGACTTCTTCTTGAATCACTTTCGTCTGAAGTGGGGCGCCGGTCTAGCCGGTGCCCCACTTCAGAACTTCAGCACTACCGGCAGGGATGTGGGGCCTACGTGAATCCTGAGACGAAGGGCCCCTTCAGGAGCGCTGATTCCGGTTTCGGCCTGATCGAGATCGTCATCTCAATGTTCTTGCTTGGCCTGCTTGCCGTCGCGTTCCTTCCCCTCCTCGTGAACTCGGTGCGAACCACGGTCACTAACTCGTCAATCGCCACGGCCACTCAGCTGGTCAACCAGGAGATGAAAAAGGCCCAATTGGCCGGTGATACTTGTGCCCTCATCACCGCCTACGGGAGTACGTCCGTGCCTGTCGTTTCTCCTGACTCCCGAGGGGTGAGTTATCAGCCGGCTCACGTTGTTGGCCCCTGTCCGCTGGCTTACCCCGGCACCGTCCCCGTGACGGTGTCCGTAACAGTTGTCGGCTCCACCCTCGCTCCCGTGACAGCCACGACACGAATCTTCGTGAAGGCAGCGTGATGTCTGCCGTGGATGTATCCAGGCCCCGATCATCAGACTCGGGCTTCACCCTGATCGAACTGCTCGCGTACATGTCGCTTCTGGTCGTCGTACTGCTGATCGTCGGCGGTTTGCTGGTCAACTCCCTCGCCAGCCAGCGAACCGTTCGCACCAGCACCCAGGCGAGTAACTCGGGCCAACTCGTCGCCCAATCCGTTGCCCAAGGCGTGCGTAATGCCACCGCAATCAAAGTCACGACACCGAGTGCAGGAACACAAGTTCTCACGGTTCTAACCGCCAGCATGACCACTCCTCGGACATGGCTTTGCCAGGCCTGGTATTTCTCCGGCGCAGAGGTGAGGACAAGGACATCCAACACGCTCATCCCGGCATCGAGTTTTTCCAACTGGACGCTGCTCGGAACGGACATGCGGCCGGTCTCAGGATGGGCAGTATTCACCCCGACACCGACCCCGACCGTGTTGAACCCGACCCCGACCCCGAGCACGTCGAACCCACTGGGAGTCATCCTTACCCTCGACGTGAAGCCTGTGAACGGTCAGTCTGTGCGGATCAGCAGCACATCTACCAGTCTTCAGCCTCTCCCCGTGCCTGTACCCGTGACCGGATTGGTAGGTTCTCCATGTTTTTGAACCTGAAAACACATGCCCGTCCGTTCAACGAACGGGGCAGTGCTCTGATGGCAGTTCTCGGGGTGATGGCTGTCACCATTGTGATCGGCTTGACAATTACGGCTGCAACCGTAAACGGGCTAGGAGTAACGAGTACCAACAAGGCACTCGTACAGTCTCGAGCGGCGGCGCAAGCCGGACTCGCCGTTGTCGTTGCCGGTCTTTCCAGCGGGAGTTGCCTGACCTCCGTTCCCTCGACCAACCCGACGTCCAACTCGGTCGTTGAATTCCAGGACAATCTCGGAACACCTGTGATCAGTTGCGATATAGCCTCACAGGTTAAGATCACGTCCACTGGCACTGCACAATCCTTTGGGGCGGGCGGTGCCTCATCAGGCGACACGAGCAAGGTCGAGGCTGTCTACCAGTATTCGCGGACGCCGAGCGGAGCGGCCATTTACCTGGCCACCGGTGCGAACTTCAATAATGGTGGCGCCATCACATCCTCCGCCACCGTACCTGCCATCCAGGTCAAGACTGGCGACCTCAACTGCGACAACAACACCGTGATCACTGGAAGCGTGGTCGTCGTCGCGGGCTCAATCTCACTCAAGAGCTGCACCGTCACCCAAAACGCCTGGGCCCTCGAAACGACGACGTTCCCGCCGCCCGGGGGCACGATCGGGGGGATCTTGACATCCGCGGGAAGTAGACCGGCATCGCACCCGATCGCGCGCTGGGACCCAACGCTGCCGATGCCGTCCGTGCCGGTGTGGACGGAGTTCCCCTACAATCCGAACGATTGGAAGACCCCAGCTCTGGTGCCCTTCTATGAGAACATTCGCCCCGTAACGTCCGGCGATTGTCCTCTGCCGAACAACAATGGTGCTCTACCGACTATTTTCAATGCGCTCGCCTGTGCCGGTGTTAGCTCCCCGCCCAATGGTGGCCCTGGCAGCAACGTCATCACTTTGTACGATGACCTGGTGATTGTGGCCAAGAAGTTCAACTTCACCAACAGCCTGGAATTCGTGTCCTCTGACCCGGCAGTTGCCCACCGAGTTTGGTTCATTACCCCAGACTTGGTACCAACCGATCATGTGGCCACATGCAGCCCCGGCCAAGGCGCCTTCACGATCGGGAACAACCTGACCATTACCGCCCCGATCAAGGCAATGCTCTACACGCCTTGTGCGATTAGTACGGGCAACGGTTTTACGTGGCGGGGTCAGATGTATGCAGGCACCATTTCGAACTGGAACAACGCCAACTTCGGTTACATCGGGGTCGGACTCCCCGGTGCCAACCTGGACGCCGGGACATACGCTTCCGGAGGCGGCTCCCCGGGGGCGCGCACGGTTCTAGGCGCTCTGGTGTCTTCTCGGGATCTCGTCGGGTGATATTGCTTCCGGTCTTCGCCCTGAGCGGTTTCGGCCTGCTCATAGGCTCTTTCTTGAACGTTGTCATCTTTAGGATTCCCGCCGGTCGTTCTATCGTGTCCCCGCCTAGCGCCTGCGGTGTGTGTGCGGCTCCGATTCGACCGTGGGACAACATCCCCGTGTTTTCCTGGCTGCGGCTTCGTGGACGATGCCATGACTGTACGGCGAGGATTTCCGTGCGGTACCCGCTGGTCGAGTTGGGTACAGCGGTGTTCTTTGGTGTTGTCACTTCATGGGGGCTGTCGGCCCTCTCAAGCCGGTCGCCCACCTTCGCCTCGTTTGGTGCGCTTGTGTCGCCCGTAGGAGTGGTCGATCCCCAGGTAGCCGCGGCGGTTATGCTTGCTCTTCTTGCGTTCCTCTACCTCGCGTCGGTGAGCGTGGCGCTTGCCTTGATTGACCTCGACACCCATACGCTGCCGAACCGAATCGTCCTTCCCAGCTATCCCGTCGCGGCCGTGTTGTTGACTGCAGCGGCGCTCCTGGCCGGTGCTCCCGGGCGCGTGCCGTCAGCACTCATCGGCGGAGTCGCACTCTTCGGCCTGTACCTGCTCATGGCGTTCCTCTACCCGGGAGGCATGGGCCTCGGCGACGTGAAGCTCGCCGGCGTGCTGGGCCTCTTCCTCGGCTGGTTGGGGTGGGCGCCACTGGTCGTCGGCGCGTTCGCCGCGTTTTTGCTCGGTGGACTGTTTAGTCTTGTGCTAATCATGACCCGAAAGGCGAATCGGAAGAGCGGCATCCCGTTCGGACCGTGGATGCTCGCCGGGGCGTGGCTGGGCATTTTCGGTGGTGAGGCGATAGCGACGGGCTATCTGTCTTTGTTTGGTCTGGCATGACTGCATCCCTGGTTTTGGAGAATCAATGACTGCAAACGTCGTAGGAATCGACATCGGGAGTGTCGCCGTGCGTGCCGTGGAGGTGAGCGATGCCGGGCGGACCAACGCCACGCTCGTGCGCTACCACGAAGTGTCGCTTCCTGAAGGGGCGGTGAGTCGAGGCGAGGTGCTCGAACCGAATACGGTCGCGGCGGCGATCAAGCAGCTTTGGTCGGACGCTGGGTTCAAGAGCAAGAACGTGGTTCTGGGCATGGGCAACCACCGCGTGCTCGCCCGTGACCTGAGTGTTCCGAAAATGCCGATGAAGCGCATCCGGGAGATGCTGCCGTTCCAGGTGCAAGACCTGATCTCGGTGCCAGTGGCCGACGCTCTACTCGATTTCTACCCGATCTCTGAGAGCGAGGGCGAAAGCGGTCCGCAGATCAACGGCCTGCTCGTTGCTGCGATCAAGGAATCCGTGCTGGGCAACGTGAAAGCCGTTGAACTCGCCGGGCTTACCCCGGTGGAAGTCGACCTCATCCCGTTCGCTCTGAGCCGGTCGATTTTTCGCGGTGCAAGAACGGATGACGCGGTCGTGCAGATCGACGTCGGCGCCGGCACCACGACGGTCGTGATCACCTACGCCGGCGTGCCGCAATTTGTGCGGCTCATCCCGACAGGAGGGGACGACCTGACGCAGGCGCTCATGCTGAGGCTCTCCATCACAGCCGAAGAGGCCGAGCAGCTCAAGCGCTCGCTCGGCCTCGGCCTGGCAGCACCGGGAAACGAGGCGGCCGTCACCGTGATCCGCGAGGTCACCACCGAACTGATCAACAGCCTCCGGAACACTGTCAACTACTTCGTCAACACCCGGCAGTCCGTGCCAGTGACCCGCATCGTGCTCACCGGGGGAGGTGCCCACCTCAAGGGCTTTTCGGACGCACTCACCGAGGTGACGCGTCTACCCATGGTGGCGCCTGACCCGTCTCTCTCGGTCGGGCTCGGCCGCGGCGTGAAAGCGGATGCGCTCAAGCAAACACAGGGAACTTACCTTGTAGCGCTGGGTCTGGCCCTGGGGAGCAAAGCATGAGCCGCAAAATTGACAGCGACGAACTGATCCTTGGCGGTGAGCCTCGAGTGGACCTGCTGCCACCCGAGGTGTTCAAGAGGCGCCAGGCGAAGGCTGTGCGGCGAGGCTTGGGGATCGGCACGGTCGGCCTGCTCGCCATCGTGCTGGCCGGCACCGGTGCTGCCACCTATCTGTCGGGGCAGGCGCAGGCGCAGCTGCTGGCGGCGCAGTCGTCGACGACAGATCTCCTCGCCGAACAGACCAAGTACGCCGAAATTCGCACCGCGCAGTCCCAAGTCGATCTCGTGAAGGCGGCGCAGCAGGTTGGCGTGTCGACCGAAATTGACTGGGAAACGTATCTCCTCGCAGTGCAGGGGACGCTTCCGGCCAGCGTGGTGATCGAGTCGGTCATCGTTGACTCTGCCAGCCCGATCCTGCTGTACCCGCAGCCGACCGTCCCGCTTCAAGGTGCCCGCGTGGCCACGGTCGACTTCACGGCATCCAGCACCGTTTTGCCCGATGTGCCGGCCTGGTTGAACGGCCTCACCACTCTCCCCGGCTTTGCGGATGCGTTGCCCGGCTCGGTCACCCTCGATGAGACCACCGGCGTCTATGCAGTCGCCATCAAAATGCACGTCAATGAGGCCGCGTACGCTGAACGCTTCGCCTCGAAGGAGGATTAAACCGTGGACAAGAACAGGCTGTGGGTCATCGGTTCCGTCTTGGTCATGGTTGCCATCCTCGCCCTGGGGTATGTGCTCGGCATCCAGCCACAGCTCAAATCGGCCTCGGCGGCTCGAACGGAACGCCTCGTGGTGGAAGCCACCAACGCGGAGCACGCCCTGGTCCTGGCCCAGTTGAAGGAAGACTTCGCCGGCATTGACGCGGTACGGAACGAGTTGGCTCCGCTCGCCCTTTCCGTGCCTGGCGGCACCGACATGCCTGCTTTCATCGACCAGCTGTCAGCATTGGCGGGGCAGTCTCAGGTGACCCTCAACACGATCAGCGTCTCTGAGCCCGCGGCCTATGCGACCGTTGCGCCTCCGGTGGCTGAGGCGCCAGTTGCGGACGCTCCTCCCGCTGATGGAGTGGCCGCCGACGCGGCTGTGGCCGCTCCGGTGGCCGCTGCGCCGGTCGCCACCGCCGGCGTCCCGCCGGTCGTGGACTCGCGGATCACGGCTGCGAACTTCGCATCCCTGTCGGTGCAGATCTCAATCAAGGGCGACTACAGCCGTGTTCTCGATTTCGTGAACGGACTGCAGACTGGCTCGCGGCTCTTCCTGGTCTCGGGGCTCACGACATCCGTGGTCGCGGCTGAAGGCGCGGCAGAGGGAGTGGCTCCGGTCGCAAGTGGCACAGTGGATGCCACGATAACCGGGCTCGTCTACGTGCTGGTTCCCGACGCTGCGGCCGGGGCAGTGGCGGCGGCGGGCTAGCACCCGACACATCGCCGCGTCGGGCCGAGCCTCCCTCGGCCGGGGGCCCTGCATTGCTAAGGTTGTGGCTGATCGTACCGGCCAACCACAAGGAGCGCACCATGAGCGACACAACGTCCCCTGAGGGCAACCGCAACCGTAACTACGACAACGAACCTGAGCCGGTCGACTACGCGGGCCACGATGAGCAGACGGATGCCCCGGACTACACCGGCACCGGCTCCCACTCCGCCCCGGCCGATTCCGGCGAGGTCCAGGCGGTACCGGCTCCGGTCGCCCCCGCCGAGCCCGTCGGCGAGCCCATCTCTTATGACGCTCCCGAGTCATCCGCGCCTGCCCCGGTCGCCACCGAGAAGCGCGAAGCGTACGTGCCCGCAGCCTCGATCGCCGAAACCGCGGCCACGACCAACACCACGACCAACAGCACCGGTGAGACCGAGCGCATCGAGCCGGTCTCGACGCCGACCCAGGCCGAGCCGACCCACGCTGTTCCGACCGAGGCCTACGCCCCCACGAACACCACGGCGCAGCCCCCCGTCTACATTCAGGCGCCGACCGCTCCCCGCTACAAGAGCAACCGCGGTCCCGGCGCGTTGATCGCCCTGCTCTCCACCGTCATCTTCGCCGCCCTCTACGCCGTGGTCGCCTTCGTGCTGTCCGGCATCGGCAGCTTGTCCATTGCGGACACGGCCTCGAAGTTCACCGACTTCATCGTGCTGCCCATCTTCTACGTGCCGGTCATCTTCTTCTTCGTCGCGTTCGCCCTTCTGGTGCTGATCGCGAACCGCGGCGGCTGGTGGGCCTACGTGCTCTTCGGCTTCCTGGTGGCCGTGGTCGTCTACTTCTCCTACATCGGTGCGGCGCTGCTGAGCGTTCAGGCCTGGAACTTCACGCCCGACCAGGCGGCGCGCTTCATCGGACAGCAGTGGCTGAACCCAGGGGCCATCGCCGCGGCGGTCGTCGCCCGCGAGGTGCCGATCTGGGCCGGCGCCTGGATCGCCCGCAACGGCCGTGCCGTCACCGAACGCAACGCTGCAGCGAAGGCCGAATACGACCGCGTCCTCGCCGCCGGACCGCAAGGCATTCGCAGCAACTAGTCGGTCGACGCCCGGCGCTCAGCGTGCCGGGCCCCAGCAGGTACGCCATCAAGGGGGAGCGATGCGAAATTACCAGAAGTACGCGACGGTCGTCGCCGTCTTCGCGGCAGTGCTCCTTGCCGCGCTCCTCGTCGCCGCCTTCGGAATGATCAGCCTGCTGACCGACACAGATGTCATCAGTGACCCCAACGCCGGACCTCTCGTCGGCCCGTTCATGACCGCCGCCGCCGTGGTGCTGGTGTTCACCCTGATGCTGCTGCTCGGGCTGCGCACCAGACCGGAGAACCAGCGGATCGCCGTCGGGTACTCCCTCGGCACCGGGGTCGCCGCGCTTGTCGTCTTCGTTCTGGTGGGCGGGGTCCTCTACGCGCTCGGCACCGGGGTGCCGGCCGACACCGCCGGGCTCCCGGGCGATAGCGTCGGGTTCGCAGCCTCCGTGCTGCTAGGCCCGTTCGCGGTGACCACCGGCATCCTCTCCTTCATCGTCACCCTGCTCTACTCGCTGGTCCTCGCCTCACGGATGCCCGAACGCGGCCCCCCGAAATGGCCGTGGGAGCAAGGCGAAGACTGAAACACCGCCGGCCTGAAAGTCGCTGACTGCGGAGCACTCCGATCGGGTACCCTTGTCTTTCATGGGCGATTCCATCGAGTTGCGGGTCAGCCAACAGGTTGACGACTGGCTCAACTGGCTGCCGCGCTGGCGCCCGGGCACGCATCGCGGCCGTTCACGGCTGTGCCGCACTTGCTTCGGGTCGCCGGTCATCGCCGCCGCCGGCCTCGCCACGGATGTCCCGCACGCCGTGCAGCACGCCCTCGCCATGCGCCTGAAGCACCTGATCGACGCCGAGGTCGACGAGTTCACCGAGACGCACCTCCCCCTGCTGCTCCGGGAGATCCGCCTGAACGAGGAGCGCAAACAGGCCGCGTTGACCTACCGCCCCGCTGAGGGTCTGGACCCGGCCTACACCGGCCTCGACCTCGACCCGCCGGCCATGCCCGACGCCCCCTACCTCTTCACCTTCGCCGAACTCGCCCGGCCCGAGGCATCCGTGGCCCTGCCCGTTGACCCGCCTCCCTTGACCGACGAGGAGAAGGCGGCCATCCGCGCCGAGGTCACACGCGCCGACGAACACGCGGCACTGGTCGGCGGTCGGGTCTGCGCCGAACTGTCCCGGCACCGTGAACGGATGCGCAGCGCCGTCACCGAATTCGCCGAACCCTGGGTGCTCGCTCTCCTCGCCGACCTCGACACCGCGCTCGATTCCCCGCTCTGGCCGCGCGGCCCGTGAACAACACCTGAACGAACCCCTGGGGCCGCGTGATCCATTTGACCCAGCGGTCACCCCCGGGATATCCTTTCGAGGTGTGCGCTTTGTCGTGCGCTTGAGTCATGCCACCGCGATCTTGTCGTGCCGCACCTTAGGCGCCTTGATGTGGCACTCACACAGGGTGTGCTCTCCGAGCAGCCCCCACGGCATACCCACTACAGCCCGCGAAACTCATTCCGCGTGTTTCGGTGGGTCCAGATGAACTCGATCGGGCCGGAAACGGAGCGATTCGAATGCTAACCATCAATGAGCTGTCACCGTGCAGCACAAACAAGGAGTAATTAGTGCCCACCATTCAGCAGTTGGTACGAAAGGGCCGCAGCCCCAAGGTCACCAAGACCAAGGCGCCCGCCCTGAAGTCCAACCCCCAGCAGCGCGGCGTGTGCACCCGTGTTTACACGACCACGCCGAAGAAGCCGAACTCGGCCCTCCGCAAGGTCGCCCGCGTCAAGCTGTCGAACGGTACCGAGGTCACCGCCTACATTCCCGGCGAGGGTCACAACCTGCAGGAGCACTCGATGGTGCTCGTCCGCGGTGGTCGTGTGAAGGACCTCCCCGGTGTTCGATACAAGATCGTTCGCGGCGCACTGGACACCCAGGCCGTCAAGAACCGCAAGCAGGCTCGTAGCCGCTACGGCGCCAAGATGGAGAAGAAGTAATGCCTCGTAAAGGCCCAGCGCCCAAGCGTCCCGTTATCGCTGACCCGGTATACGGCGCCCCCATCGTTTCCCAGCTCGTCAACAAGATCCTCCTCGACGGCAAAAAGGGCCTCGCCGAGCGCATCGTTTACGATGCACTCGAAGGCGTCGTTGCCAAGAACGGTGCGGATGCCGTCGTCACCTTGAAGAAGGCACTCGACAACGTGCGCCCGACCCTTGAGGTGCGTTCGCGCCGCGTCGGTGGTTCCACCTACCAGGTGCCGGTCGAAGTCAAGCCGCACCGCGCCAACACCCTGGCTCTGCGCTGGTTGACCAGCTACGCCAAGGCTCGTCGCGAGAAGACGATGACCGAGCGTCTCACCAACGAAATCCTCGACGCGTCCAACGGCCTCGGCGCCGCTGTGAAGCGCCGCGAGGACACGCACAAGATGGCCGAGGCGAACAAGGCCTTCGCTCACTACCGCTGGTAGTCGCGTTCCGGAATCCGGGCTTGTCGAGAGCAGATCTCGATGGGCCCGGCGACCGGATGCCCTGTTTCGCCCCAAGATCCACAAGCAAACTTCCGGAGGACCCCCGTGGCACTTGACGTGCTCACCGACCTGAGTAAGGTCCGCAACATCGGCATCATGGCTCACATTGATGCTGGCAAGACCACCGTCACTGAGCGCATCCTGTACTACACGGGTGTCAATCACAAGATCGGCGAGACGCACGACGGCGCCTCGACCATGGACTGGATGGCGCAGGAGCAGGAACGTGGCATCACCATCACGTCTGCCGCGACTACCTGTTTCTGGGCCTCAAACCAGATCAACATCATCGACACCCCCGGCCACGTCGACTTCACCGTTGAGGTGGAGCGTTCGCTCCGCGTCCTCGACGGCGCCGTCGCAGTGTTCGACGGCAAGGAGGGCGTTGAGCCCCAGTCGGAGACCGTCTGGCGTCAGGCCGACAAGTACGACGTGCCCCGCATTTGCTTCGTCAACAAGATGGACAAGCTCGGCGCCGACTTCTTCTACACGGTCGACACCATTGTCAAGCGCCTCGGCGCGAAGCCGCTCGTCATCCAGCTGCCCATCGGCGCCGAGAACACCTTCGAGGGTGTTGTCGACCTCGTCGAAATGCGTGCACTGACTTGGCGCGGCGACTCCAAGGGTGACGTCGAGATGGGCTCCAAGTACGCCATCGAAGAGATCCCGGCCGACCTTGCCGAGCAGGCCGCGGAATACCGCAAGCTGCTCCTTGAAACCGTCGCCGAGACCGACGACGACCTCATGGAGAAGTACTTCTCCGGCGAAGAGCTCACCGTCTCCGAGATCAAGCACGCGATTCGGGGGCTCACGGTCTCCAGCGAGATCTATCCGGTCCTCTGCGGTTCCGCGTTCAAGAACCGCGGCGTTCAGCCGATGCTTGACGCAGTCGTCGACTACCTCCCCACCCCGCTCGACGTGCCGGCCATCGAGGCCCACGACGCGCGCGACGAGGAAAAGGTCATCATGCGTCACCCCGACGCGACGGAGCCGTTCACGGCCCTCGCGTTCAAGGTCGCCGTTCACCCGTTCTTCGGTCGTCTGACCTACGTTCGCGTGTACTCCGGTCACCTTGACTCCGGCGCCCAGGTCGTCAACTCGACCAAGGGCAAGAAGGAGCGCATCGGCAAGATCTTCCAGATGCACGCCAACAAGGAGAACCCGGTGGCCTTCGTGACCGCCGGTCACATCTACGCGGTCATCGGCCTCAAGGACACCACCACAGGTGACACCCTGTGCGACCCGAACGCGCAGGTCGTGCTCGAGTCGATGACGTTCCCTGACCCGGTCATCGAGGTTGCGATCGAGCCGAAGACGAAGCAGGACCAGGAAAAACTGGGTCTTGCGATCCAGAAATTGGCCGAAGAAGACCCGACCTTCCGCACCGAGCAGAACCAGGAAACTGGTCAGACGGTCATCAAGGGGATGGGTGAACTTCACCTGGACATCCTGGTCGACCGGATGCGACGTGAATTCAACGTCGAAGCCAACGTCGGCAAGCCTCAGGTCGCCTACCGCGAGACCATCCGCAGGGCGGTCGATCGTCACGACTACACGCACAAGAAGCAGACCGGTGGATCCGGGCAGTTCGCGAAGATTCAGATCGCGATCGAGCCGCTCGAGATCACTGCCGAGAAGAGCTACGAGTTCGTCAACAAGGTCACGGGTGGCCGCATCCCCCGGGAGTACATCCCCTCGGTGGACGCAGGAATCCAGGATGCGCTGCACGTTGGCGTCCTGGCCGGCTACCCGATGGTGGGCGTCAAGGCAAGCCTGCTTGACGGCGCCGCGCACGACGTCGACTCCTCGGAGATGGCGTTCAAGATTGCCGGTTCGATGGGCTTCAAGGAAGCCGTTCGTAAGGCTGACCCTGTTCTGCTCGAGCCGCTGATGGCCGTCGAGGTTCGTACGCCCGAGGAGTACATGGGCGACGTCATCGGCGACCTCAACTCGCGTCGTGGACAGATCCAGACCATGGAGGACGCTCAGGGCGTGAAGGTAATTCGCGCCAACGTGCCGCTGTCGGAGATGTTCGGATATATCGGTGACCTGAGGTCGAAGACCTCGGGCCGCGCGGTGTACTCGATGACCTTCGAGAGTTACGCGGAGGTCCCCCGGGCCGTGGCCGAAGAGATCATCCAGAAGAACAAGGGCGAATAGCCTGAGGCTTCCGGTCTCTCCGGGCCTTCGGGCCCAAATCGCTTCGGCCTCCCGGCCCGAGTAGCATAAGTACACAAATCCAGCAGTTTCACCGGCCGCAAACCAGCGGTCGATGGAGCCATGAGTCCTGAGGAGGACCCACAGTGGCCAAGGCCAAGTTCGAGCGGACCAAGCCGCACGTAAACATCGGAACGATCGGTCACGTTGACCACGGAAAGACCACGCTGACTGCAGCGATCTCCAAGGTCCTTGCCGACACGTATCCGTCCAAGACGAACGTTCAGCGCGACTTTGCGTCGATCGACTCTGCTCCGGAAGAACGCCAGCGCGGTATCACGATCAACATCTCGCACGTTGAGTACGAGACCGAAAAGCGTCACTATGCGCACGTAGACGCACCGGGCCACGCTGACTACATCAAGAACATGATCACCGGTGCTGCTCAGATGGACGGGGCGATCCTTGTGGTTGCCGCTACTGATGGCCCGATGGCTCAGACCCGTGAGCACGTCCTGCTCGCGAAGCAGGTCGGCGTGCCGTCCCTGCTCGTGGCACTGAACAAGTCCGACATGGTTGACGACGAAGAGATCCTCGAGCTCGTTGAGCTCGAGGTTCGCGAACTCCTCTCCGCCCAGGGCTTCGACGGCGACAATGCTCCCGTCGTGCGCGTTTCCGCACTCAAGGCGCTTGAAGGCGACGAGAAGTGGGTCGGCAACATCCTTGAGCTCATGAAGGCTGTCGACGACTACTTCCCGGAGCCCGTCCGCGACAAGGACAAGCCCTTCCTGATGCCGATCGAGGACGTCTTCACGATCACCGGTCGTGGAACCGTCGTCACCGGCCGCGCCGAGCGTGGAACCCTCAAGATCAACTCCGAGGTCGAGGTTGTCGGCATCCGCCCGACCATCAAGACCACGGTCACGGGTATCGAGATGTTCCACAAGCAGCTCGACGAGGCATGGGCCGGCGAGAACTGTGGCCTTCTTCTTCGTGGCACCAAGCGCGAAGACGTCGAGCGCGGCCAGGTTGTCGTCAAGCCGGGTTCGGTCACTCCGCACACCGACTTCGAGGGCACCGCGTACATCCTGTCCAAGGATGAGGGTGGGCGTCACAACCCGTTCTACGCGAACTACCGCCCGCAGTTCTACTTCCGCACCACGGACGTCACCGGCGTCATCACGCTGCCTGAGGGCACCGAGATGGTCATGCCCGGCGACACCACCGACATGAACGTCGCGCTGATCCAGCCGATCGCCATGGAAGAGGGCCTCGGCTTCGCCATTCGCGAAGGTGGCCGCACCGTCGGCGCCGGAACGGTGACCAAGATCGTCAAGTAGTTCCCTTCAGAAAATGGGGTCGGTCCTTCGGGGCCGGCCCTTTTTTCGTGCCCGACTTGCGGGGCCAGTTGATCCCGAATCGCCCAGGAACTAGCCTTGACATGAACCTCAACAGCCCCAGATCGGAGCACCCCGTGAATTTCAACGACATCAGCCGCAAAGCGCAGGAGTTCCTCAAAACAGAGAAGGGCGAGAAGATCGCCGACAAGATCCTCGACGGGGGCGCCGCCGCCGCGAACAAGGTCACCGGCAACAAGCACGCCGACAAGATCAAGGATGCCCGAGTGGCGGCGGACAAACACCTCGGTCGCGGGGACGGTCCGACCGACCGCGACGCTCGAGGCACTGGCCCCGACGGCAGGTAACCGCTGGTCGAGCTCACTTCGGTGACCGAGCGCACCGTGGCGCGGGTCGTGCGCCGCTTCGCGCGTGGCATGCCACCTGCGAACGGGTCCGCGGCTGTCCTGTGGGGACTCCCCACTCTCGCCGGCTGGCCGCCCGAGGTCCACTCCCTCACCGAACGCACCCGCGGCGGACGCTCGACGCCGGGTATCCGCAAGCATGCATTGGGACTCGACACGCGGGATATCGCCGTGGTGAACGGACTCCTGGTCACCAGCGTCGAACGCACGGTCGTCGACCTCGCCGCCACTCTGGATCTGAAGTCCGCGGTCGCCATGGCCGACCGCTCCATTGCGGTGGATCGCAGGGGGCGCATTCTGCCTCTGACCACCAGAGCCAGGCTGCTTGAGACCTGGGAAGGGTTGCTTCCCTTCCGCGGGTCCGTGCGGGCGCGGGCCGTGATCGACTTCTCTTCGACGCTGTCCGGTTCCCCCAACGTGTCCGGAAGCCGCGTCAACGTGGCGCTGAACGGATTTCCGGAGCCGGTGCTGCAGCATCCGTTCGTCGTCGAAGGCAAGACCGTCTTCACGGACTTCTACTGGATCGACGAGAACTCGGTGGGGGAGGCCGACGGCAAGGGCAAATACTTCGACCCCGTGATGCGAGGCGGCCGCACCACCGCCGAGGTGTTCTACGACGAGAAACGCCGTGACGATGGCGTGCGGCACCAGGTGCACGCGTTCACCCGGTGGGACTTCCCGGTCGGGATGAGTCAGAGTCGGCTGCGCACTCGGCTGCTGCAGTTGGGGCTGCCGTTCGGGCGCCCGCGACTCCAGTTTCGGTGAGGTGCCGGTGGTGCGCGGGTGTTGCGCCGCTGCGCTGGTGGCGTGCCCCGCGCGGAGGGGCGCAGCACTCGCGCGAGGCGTGAATGGCGGCGGCGACGCGCCCGGGGCGAGAGCCGGCCGAGCCGCGGAACGACGCGGATGTGGCGACACGCCGCCCGCGACACGCCCGGGTTGCACAATGACCCAACCCTGTGGCAGACTCTTCTAGTTCAACACTTTCGACTGCCGCGCTGCACGCGGTGTCGGGATCACTGCCAGGCAGTGCATAGCTTGTGCCGTTCGCCGTAAAAGGCGCCAGGTGCACAGTTAGGCCGCGGGTAGCAGAACATAGCTCAAACCAACAGCCGGGACAGCTGGGTAAATCCATGCCTTCCCCCACGCGCGAGTGTGGAGAAGCGGGTTGGCTCGGCATGACCGCTCCGCGGCCCTGCCGAAATTGACAGATGAACAGTGGTGCGACAGCAGCAGTGCTACTACGGCGTCCAATGCAGCCCCTCGGGATGTACGAAGCCTTGACAAGAAAGCGAGTTCGACATGGCGGGACAGAAAATCCGCATTCGACTTAAGTCGTATGACCACGAGGTCATCGACATCTCGGCGCGCAAGATCGTCGACACAGTGACCCGCGCGGGTGCGACTGTCGTCGGCCCCGTGCCGCTTCCGACCGAGAAGAACGTGGTGTGTGTCATCCGTTCCCCTCACAAGTACAAGGACAGCCGGGAGCACTTTGAAATGCGCACCCACAAGCGTCTGATCGACATCATTGACCCGACCCCGAAGGCTGTCGACTCGCTCATGCGTCTCGACCTGCCGGCCGACGTCAACATCGAGATCAAGCTCTAGGGCCCGCGATGTCTTACTCAGATACCAAGACCACCAAGGGTCTCCTCGGCAAGAAGCTCGGCATGACGCAGGTGTGGGATGAGAACAACAAGCTCGTTCCCGTCACCGTCATCGAAATCTCGCCCAACGTTGTCACCCAGATCCGCAGCAAGGACATCGACGGTTACGCCGGCGTCCAGATCGCTGCCGGGGCCATCGATCCGCGCAAGGTCAACAAGCCTTCCGCCGGACACTTCGAAAAGGCAGGCGTCACGCCTCGCCGCCACCTCACCGAGCTCCGCACTGCGGATGCCGCTGACTACACCCTGGGTCAGGAGCTCACCGTTGACGGTGTGTTCGCTGCCGGTACCAAGGTCGACGTCATGGGCACCAGCAAGGGCAAGGGTTTCGCCGGTGTTATGAAGCGTCACAACTTCAAGGGTGTTTCCTCCTCTCACGGTTCGCACCGCAACCACCGCAAGCCCGGTTCCATCGGTGCTTCCTCGACCCCGAGCCGTGTCTTCAAGGGCATGCGCATGGCCGGTCGTATGGGTGGCGAGCGCGTCACCGTGCTGAACCTCAAGGTTCACGCCGTGGATGCCGAGAAGGGCCTCCTGCTGGTCAAGGGTGCCGTTCCCGGCGCCAAGGGCCGCCTCGTATTCGTCCGCAATGCAGTGAAGGGAGCCTAGTCGTATGACTACCTCACTCGATCTCATCGACGCCAAGGGTAAGAAGGCCGGCTCCGTCGAGTTGCCCGCCGAAATCTTTGACGTTCAGACCAACGTCCCGTTGATCCACCAGGTCGTCGTCGCGCAGCTCGCTGCCGCACGTCAGGGAACTCACAAGACCAAGCGTCGTGGCGAGGTTTCCGGTTCCGGCCGCAAGCCGTTCAAGCAGAAGGGAACCGGTCGCGCTCGTCAGGGCTCGATCCGCGCCCCTCAGATGACCGGTGGTGGAATCGTCCACGGACCGACCCCGCGTAACTACGAACAGCGCACCCCCAAGAAGATGATCGCGGCAGCACTGCGTGGATCCCTTTCCGACCGCGCCCGTGGCGACCGCCTGCACGTCGTGACCGCACTCTTCAGCGCCGAGACGCCCAGCACCAAGGGCGCCATCGAGCTGCTCAGCCAGATCGCCAGCAGCAAGCATGTGCTGGTCGTCCTGGAGCGCACCGACGAACTGACGCTGCGCAGCATCCGCAACCTGCCGACGGTGCACGTTCTGCCGTGGGACCAGCTGAATGCCTATGACGTTCTCGTCAGCGACGACATCGTCTTCACCAAGGGCGCGTTCGACGCGTTCGTGGCGAGCAAGACCAAGAAGGAAGAGGTGTCCGCATAATGGCTACCCCGATCAACAAGGATCCCCGCGACGTCATCATCGCTCCGGTCGTCTCTGAGAAGAGCTATGGCCTGATCGACGAAGGCAAGTACACCTTCATCGTGGACCCGCGCTCGAACAAGACCGAAATCAAGCTCGCGATCGAAAAGATCTTCAAGGTGGAGGTCGCTTCGATCAACACCATGAACCGCATCGGCAAGACGCGTCGCACGAAGTTCGGTCAGGGCAAGCGCAAGGACACCAAGCGTGCCATCGTCACGCTCAAGTCCGGTTCCATTGACATCTTCACGGCCGTCGGCTAAGCGGCGCGGACTAGAGGAATAAGAAATGGCTATTCGTAAGTTCAAGCCCACGACTCCCGGTCGTCGCGGTTCATCTGTTGCAGACTTCGCAGAGATCACCCGCTCCACGCCGGAGAAGTCCCTGCTTCGCCCCCTGTCCAAGACCGGTGGCCGTAACAACCAGGGTCGCATCACCACCCGTCACATCGGTGGTGGACACAAGCGCCAGTACCGTCTGATCGACTTCCGTCGTAACGACAAGGACGGCGTCAACGCCAAGGTTGCTCACATCGAGTACGACCCCAACCGCACGGCGCGCATCGCGCTCCTGCACTTCATGGACGGCTCCAAGCGCTACATCATCGCCCCGAACAAGCTGAACCAGGGCGACATCGTAGAGTCGGGCGCCGGCGCTGACATCAAGCCCGGCAACAACCTGCCGCTGAAGAACATCCCGACCGGTACCATCATCCACGCGGTCGAACTGCGTCCGGGCGGTGGCGCCAAGATGGCCCGCTCCGCCGGATCATCCGTTCGCCTCGTTGCGAAGGATGGCATCTACGCCCAGCTGCGCCTGCCGTCCGGAGAAATCCGCAACGTCGACGCCCGCTGCCGCGCCACGATCGGCGAGGTCGGCAACGCCGAGCAGTCGAACATCAACTGGGGTAAGGCCGGCCGGATGCGCTGGAAAGGCGTTCGCCCGACCGTTCGTGGTGTCGCCATGAACCCGGTTGACCACCCGCACGGTGGTGGTGAGGGTAAGACGTCCGGTGGACGTCACCCCGTCAGCCCTTGGGGCCAGAAAGAAGGGCGTACCCGCCACCCGAACAAGGAAAGCGACAAGCTCATCGTTCGTCGCCGTACCGTCGGCAAGAAGCGTAAGTAGGAGTAGACGATGCCACGCAGTCTCAAGAAAGGCCCGTTCGTTGACGACCACCTGCTTCGCAAGGTTGTCAAGGCGAACGAAGCCAGCAGCAAGAACGTAATCAAGACCTGGTCGCGCCGTTCGATGATCATCCCCGGCATGCTCGGGCACACCATCGCCGTGCACGACGGACGCAAGCACATCCCGGTGTTCGTCACCGAGAGCATGGTCGGGCATAAGCTCGGCGAGTTTGCGCCCACCCGCACCTTCCGTGGACACGTGAAGGACGACAAGAAGGGCCGTCGCCGCTAACGCGGGGACGTGAAGGAGGATAAGAAATGGTGGAGTCGATCGCACGCGTGCGTCACATCCGCGTTACCCCCCAGAAGGCTCGTCGCGTTGTCAACCTGATCCGCGGCAAGCAGGCCTTCGAGGCCCTGGGAATTCTGAAGTTTGCGCCGCAGGGCGCGAGCGACCCGGTGTACAAGCTGGTTGCCTCGGCAATCGCCAACGCGCGAGTCAAGGCTGATGCAGCCAACACCTTCCTCGACGAGCAGGACCTGTTCGTCAGCCAGGCGTTCGTTGACGAGGGTACGACCCTCAAGCGTTTCCAGGCCCGTGCACAGGGTCGCGCATTCCAGATCAAGAAGCGCACGAGCCACATCACGGTTGTGCTCGCCACTCCTGAGGAGGGTACGAAGTAATGGGTCAGAAAGTAAACCCCTATGGCTTCCGTCTGGGAATCACGACCGACCACGTGTCGCGTTGGTTCTCTGACAGCACGAAGCCGGGCCAGCGTTACAGCGACTTCGTCGCTGAAGACGTCAAGATCCGCCGCCTGTTGAGCACCAGTCTCGACCGCGCCGGCGTGTCCCGCATCGAGATCGAGCGCACTCGTGACCGCGTTCGCGTCGACATCCACACCGCCCGTCCGGGCATTGTGATCGGTCGCCGCGGCGCGGAGGCTGAGCGCATTCGCTCCGACCTCGAGAAGCTCACCGCCAAGCAGATCCAGCTGAACATCCTCGAGGTGAAGAACCCCGAGGTCGACGCTCAGCTGGTCGCTCAGGGCATCGCCGAGCAGCTCTCCGCTCGCGTGGCATTCCGCCGCGCGATGCGTAAGGGCCTGCAGGGTGCCCAGCGCGCCGGTGCCAAGGGTGTTCGCATCCAGGTCTCCGGTCGCCTGGGTGGCGCCGAAATGAGCCGTTCGGAGTTCTACCGCGAAGGCCGTGTGCCCCTGCACACTCTGCGCGCGAACATCGACTACGGGTTCTACGAAGCCAAGACCACCTTCGGCCGCATCGGCGTGAAGGTTTGGATCTACAAGGGCGACATCACCAACAAGGAACTCGCTCGCGAGCAGGCCAACGCTAAGTCGACCCGCCCCGAGCGTCGTGACGACCGACCGCGTCGTGCGCCCCGCGCAGAGGCAGCGGCACCGGTTGCAGCAGGAGTTGAGGCATAACCATGTTGATTCCACGCAGAGTCAAGCACCGCAAGCAGCACCACCCGGGCCGTACCGGCCACGCAACCGGTGGTACCGAGCTGTCGTTCGGTGAGTACGGCATCCAGGCCCTCACGCCCGCCTATGTGACCAACCGTCAGATCGAGTCCGCTCGTATCGCGATCACCCGTCACATGAAGCGCGGCGGCAAGGTCTGGATCAACATCTACCCGGACCGCCCGCTCACCAAGAAGCCGGCCGAAACCCGCATGGGTTCCGGTAAGGGTTCCGTCGAGTGGTGGGTTGCCAACGTCAAGCCCGGTCGCGTGCTTTTCGAACTCAGCGGTGTCACTGACATCGTCGCAAAGGAAGCGCTGACCCGCGCTATCCATAAACTGCCCTTGAAGGCACGCATCATCAAGCGCGAGGAGGGCGACGCATAATGGCGATCGGATCCAAGGAGCTCGCCTCAGTCGAGCTCGACACTTTTGAAAACGAGCGGTTGTTCGATGAGCTGAAGAAAGCGAAGGAAGAACTCTTCAACCTTCGCTTCCAGTCGGCCACCGGCCAGCTCGAGAGCCACGGCCGCCTCCGCGCGGTCAAGCGCGACATCGCTCGCATCTACACGGTTCTCCGTGAGCGCGAGTTGGGCATTCGTCCGACTCCCGCACCAGTCGAGGCTCCGGCCAAGGCTGAGAAGAAGACCAAGAAGGCCAAGCCTGCAGTGGAGTCCGTTGACGACTCCGCTGCGGCCGACGCCGCCCAGACGAAGGAGGCCTAGTCATGGCGAAGACTGACGAAAAGGTCGTCGCTGCCGAGGCTGAGGCTCTCGTTCGCGGCTACCGCAAGACGCTGCGTGGTTACGTGACCAGCGACAAGATGGACAAGACCATCGTTGTCGAGGTCGAAGACCGCGTGAAGCACCCCCTGTACGGCAAGGTCATCCGCCGTACGTCCAAGCTGAAGGCTCACGACGAGGCGAACATCGCCGGCGTCGGCGACCTGGTCCTGATCAGTGAGACCCGTCCGCTCAGCGCTTCCAAGCGCTGGCGCCTGGTCGAGATCCTCGAGAAGGCCAAGTAAGCCTCGCGCTTACTTGATAGAAGGGTATAAAAAGTGCTTCAGCAAGAATCACGACTCAAGGTTGCCGACAACACGGGTGCCAAGGAGCTGTTGACCATTCGCGTGCTCGGCGGCTCCGGCCGTCGCTACGCAGGCCTCGGCGACACCATCGTCGCCACGGTCAAGGACGCGATCCCGGGCGGCAACGTCAAGAAGGGCGACGTCGTCAAGGCCGTCGTCGTTCGCGTCAAAAAGCAGACCCGTCGTTCAGACGGTTCGTACATCAAGTTCGATGAGAACGCCGCAGTGATTTTGAAGAACGAAGGTGACCCCCGCGGCACCCGAATCTTCGGACCGGTCGGTCGCGAGCTTCGCGACAAGAAGTTCATGAAGATCATCTCGCTGGCACCGGAGGTTATCTAAATCATGGCCAGACTCAAAAAGGGTGACCTCGTAGAGGTCATCACCGGCCGCACCCAGGCCCGCGGCGGAGACCGTGGCAAGCAGGGCAAGGTCATTGCCATCCTGGTGGAGAAGAACAGGGTCCTCGTTGAGGGCATCAACTTCGTCACCAAGCACGTTCGCGTGGGCCAGACCCAGCGCGGCACCAAGACCGGCGGCATCGAGACCATGGAGGCGCCGATTCACGTGTCCAACGTGGCCCTCGTCGACCCGGAGACCAAGAAGCCGACTCGCGTCGGATTCCGCCTCGAAGAAGTAACGAAGGACGGCGTCACCAAGACGGTCCGCATCCGTTACGCCAAGAAGTCAGGGAAGGACCTCTGATGACCGACACTTCAGTTGCAGCAGCAGAAGCGCCCGTTGAGGCCGCCCTGCCGCGTCTCAAGCAGAAGTACCGCGATGAGATCATGGCCCAGCTCAGCAAGGACCTCGGCTTCACCAACGTTCACCAGATTCCGAACCTGGTCAAGATCGTTGTGAACATGGGTGTCGGCGAGGCAGCACGCGACGGCAAGATCATGGATGGCGCCGTCTCCGACCTCACCAAGATCACCGGTCAGAAGCCGCAGGTCACCAAGGCCCGTAAGTCGATCGCGCAGTTCAAACTGCGTGAAGGACAGCCCATCGGCACGCACGTCACACTTCGTGGCGACCGCATGTGGGAGTTCCTCGACCGGCTCCTGAGCCTGGCGCTTCCGCGCATCCGCGACTTCCGTGGTCTGAGCGACAAGCAGTTCGATGGCAGCGGTAACTACACCTTCGGTCTCACCGAGCAGGTCATGTTCCACGAGATCGACCAGGACCGGATCGACCGTATCCGCGGTATGGATATCACGGTTGTGACGACGGCCAAGAACAACGAAGAAGGCCGCGCGCTGCTCAAGGCGCTGGGCTTCCCGTTCAAGACGGCCGAAAACACCAAGTAAAGTAGCTCTTTGGCTCTTGTAGTACAAATCCGGGGCTGGACAACCGTCCAGCCCCACCACGACCAAGGTCGTCACCCGTGTAACGGATGAACGAAACCAGGCGAGAAAGGCACCACAAATGACAATGACAGATCCGGTCGCAGACATGCTGACCAGACTGCGCAACGCTAACTCGGCGTTCCACGACACCGTGTCCATGCCGCACAGCAAGCTCAAAGCGAACATCGCAGACATTCTCAAGGCCCAGGGTTACATCTCGGCGTGGGATGTCAAGGATGCAGTGGTCGGCAAGACCCTCACGCTCAACCTCAAGTTCGGTCCGAACCGCGAGCGTTCCATCGTCGGCATCAAGCGGGTTTCCAAGCCCGGCCTGCGCGTGTACGCGAAGTCGACCGAAATCCCCACCGTTCTCGGTGGTCTCGGCGTTGCCATCCTGTCCACCTCCAGCGGTCTGCTCACCGACCGCCAGGCTGAGAAGAAGGGCGTAGGCGGAGAAGTTCTCGCCTACGTGTGGTAGCCGACAATGTCACGTATTGGAAGACTTCCCATCCCGATTCCCGCGGATGTCACGGTCGCCACTGAAGGCCAGCGCGTCAACGTCAAGGGTCCGAAGGGCGAGCTCGCGCTCACCGTCGCGAACCCCATCGAGGTCAAGATCGAGGACGGCCACGTCGTCGTCACACGCCCGAACGACGAGCGCAACTCGCGTTCGCTGCACGGACTGACTCGCACGCTGATCGCAAACCAGATCATCGGGGTGACGGTGGGTTACACCAAGTCTCTCGAGATCGTCGGTACCGGTTACCGCGTCGCCCAGAAGGGCAGCTCGATCGAGTTCGCCCTCGGCTTCTCGCACCCGGTCCTCGTCGAGGCACCTGCCGGCATCACCCTCACCGTGGAGAGCGTCAACCGCCTCACGGTCGGTGGCATCGACAAGCAGGCTGTCGGCGAGGTCGCCGCCAACATCCGTAAGATTCGCAAGCCGGAGCCCTATAAGGGCAAGGGTGTGCGTTACGCCGGCGAGATTGTTCGCCGCAAGGCCGGAAAGAGTGGTAAATAACCATGGGTCTCGGAACTAGAGGTAAGAGCAAGGCCGCTGCCCGCGGACGCAGGCATGCACGTCTTCGCAAAAAGATCGAGGGGACCGCGCTTCGTCCGCGTCTCGTCGTGACCCGTTCGGCTCGCCACGTGTTCGTGCAGGTCGTCGATGACAGCAAGGGTTTCACCCTTGCTTCGGCGTCCACGCTCGAAGACGGTCTGCGCACCTTCGATGGTGACAAGACCGCCAAGGCCCGCAAGGTCGGCGAACTCGTCGCCGAGCGTGCGAAGGCCGCCGGCATCGACGCTGTCGTATTTGACCGTGGCGGAAGCAAGTACGCAGGACGCGTCGCTGCGATCGCCGATGGAGCTCGAGAGGGTGGATTGAACCTGTGAGCACTGAAACCGCTAGCACAGCAACCAAGGAGACCGTGGTGGCCGCAGAGGCACCCGTCGAAACCGCTGCCTCAACGGCACCTGCCCAGAACGAGCCTCGTGAGGCTCGTCGTGGCGGTCGTGAGCGCAACCCGAACAAGGACCGCGGAAGCCGCGATGCCGACAAGAGCCAGTTCCTGGAGCGCGTCGTCACCATCAACCGCGTTTCCAAGGTGGTGAAGGGTGGTCGTCGCTTCAGCTTCACCGCTCTCGTCGTCGTCGGTGACGGAAACGGCCTCGTCGGCGTTGGATATGGCAAGGCCCGCGAGGTGCCGACCGCCATTTCCAAGGGCGTCGAAGAAGCGAAGAAGAACTTCTTCCGCGTTCCCCGCGTCGGTCTGACGATCCCGCACCCCGTGCAGGGTGAAGCCGCAGCCGGCGTCGTCCTGCTGCGTCCCGCCGCCGCCGGCACCGGCGTTATCGCCGGTGGTCCGGTGCGCGCCGTTCTCGAGTGCGCGGGCATCCACGATGTCCTCAGCAAGTCGCTCGGTTCGTCGAACACCATCAACATCGTTCACGCCACGGTCGAGGCCCTGCACCAGCTCGAGGAGCCGCGTGCAGTTGCGGCTCGTCGTGGCCTCGCGTACGAAGACGTCGCTCCGGCGCGCTTCCTGCGTGCCGACGCCGCCGCAGCAGCAGCTGCAGCTGCAGCAAAGGCAGGTGCCTGATGGCTCGCCTCAAAGTGACACAGATCAAGTCCAAAATTAGTGAGAAGCAGAACCAGCGCGACACGCTTCGCAGCCTGGGTCTCAAGCGCATTGGCGCAGTCACGATTCGCGAGGACAACTCGCAGAACCGTGGCTACGTCAACACCGTTGCTCACCTTGTAAAGGTCGAGGAGATTGACTAATGG
Source organism: Cryobacterium sp. TMT2-17-1 (assembly GCF_004402765.1). NCBI lineage: Bacteria > Bacillati > Actinomycetota > Actinomycetes > Micrococcales > Microbacteriaceae > Cryobacterium > Cryobacterium sp. TMT2-17-1. The sequence goes on along the minus strand of NZ_SOGC01000036.1, from coordinate 20,472 downwards.
CTGACGAGAAGGAAGCTGCCACGGCAGCCGCCAAGCCCGCCACTGCACAGAAGGCAGCCCCCAAAAAGGCTGCCTCCGCCAAGGTCGGAGTGAAGGCTGCTCCGACAGAGAAGCGCGAGCAGGTTCTGAAGGTTCACCACCTTCGCCCCGCCCCCGGAGCCAAGAAGTCGCGCATGCGTGTCGGTCGTGGTGAAGGATCCAAGGGTAAGACCGCCGGCCGTGGAACCAAGGGTACGAAGGCGCGCTACAACGTGCGCATCGGGTTTGAGGGTGGCCAGATGCCGCTGCACATGCGTACTCCGAAGCTGCGCGGGTTCAAGAACCCGTTCCGCGTCGAGTACCAGGTCGTCAACCTCGAGAAGCTCGCCGAGCTTTACCCGAACGGCGGCGATGTAACCATCGCCGACCTGGTCGCCAAGGGTGCCGTTCGCGACAACGAGAAGGTCAAGGTTCTCGGCAATGGTGACATTGCGGTTAAGCTGAACATTGCAGTGGATAAGGTCTCCGGCTCAGCAGAGCAGAAGATCGTCGCTGCGGGTGGCTCAATCAAGTAAGTCCGCAGACGCTGAGCGAGCTTGTCGAGGCCACCAATCGAAATCTTTCGATGCTGGTCTCGACAAGCTCGTTTTTCACGTTATTAACTGGAGGCATTGTGTTCAGCGCCATCGCGCGGATATTCCGCACACCCGACCTGCGCAGGAAAATCGGGTTCAGCTTGGGTATCGTTGCCCTGTTCCGACTGGGCTCGTTCATCCCTGCCCCCTTCGTCGACTTCGGAAACGTTCAATCGTGTCTGGCGGCGAACCAGGACGCCAGCGGCCTCTATGAGCTCGTCAACCTCTTCAGCGGCGGCGCGCTGCTGCAACTGTCGGTCTTCGCGCTCGGCATCATGCCGTACATCACGGCCTCGATCATCGTGCAGCTCCTGCGCGTGGTCATCCCACATTTTGAGACACTGCACAAGGAAGGCGCGTCCGGACAGGGCACGCTCACCCAGTACACTCGGTACCTCACCATCGCCCTCGCGATCCTTCAGTCGACGACGCTGATCACGGTGGCCCGCAGCGGAGCGCTCTACGGCACGTCCGCCAGCGCCGAGTGCTCGCAGCTGCTCACCAACGACGCCTGGTACGCCATCATGCTCATGGTCATCACCATGACCGCCGGTACTGGCCTGATCATGTGGATGGGTGAGCTCATCACCGAGCGCGGCATCGGCAACGGCATGTCACTGTTGATCTTCACCTCGATCGCAGCCCTCTTTCCGGGATCGCTGGCCTCCATCGGGCAGCAGAAGGGCCTCGACATCCTCATGATTGTGATCGCGGTCGGTCTGGTCGTGGTCGCCGCGGTGGTCTTCGTCGAGCAGTCCCAGCGTCGCATCCCGGTGCAGTACGCCAAACGGATGGTCGGACGCCGCACCTACGGCGGGAACAACACGTACATCCCGATCAAGGTGAACATGGCCGGCGTCGTGCCCGTCATTTTCGCGTCGTCACTGCTGTACCTTCCGGCCCTGATCGCGCAGTTCAACCAGCCGGCGGCCGGACAGGCGCCGGCAGCGTGGGTCACCTGGGTCACCAACAACCTCACGCAGGGCAACGATCCGCTCTACATGGCGCTGTACTTCCTCCTCATCGTCGGATTCACCTACTTCTATGTCGCGATCACCTTCAACCCCGAAGAGGTCGCCGACAACATGAAGAAGTACGGCGGATTCATCCCGGGCATCCGTGCCGGTCGTCCGACCGCCGAGTACCTGGACTTCGTTCTCACCCGGGTGACGCTGCCCGGTGCCCTGTACCTGGGCCTGATCGCCCTGCTGCCGCTGATCGCGTTCTCCGCGATCGGAGCCGACCAGAACTTCCCGTTCGGTGGCGCCAGCATCCTGATCGTGGTCGGTGTCGGACTCGAGACGGTCAAACAGATCGACGCGCAACTCCAGCAGCGCCACTACGAAGGGCTTCTCCGATGACCCGTTTGCTGCTGATCGGCCCGCCCGGCGCGGGCAAGGGAACTCAGGCCGAGCGCCTGTCCGAGGCCTTCGACGTTCCGGCCATCTCCACCGGTGACATCTTCCGCTTCAACGTGAAGAACGACACCGAGCTGGGTCTTCAAGTCAAGGCGTTCATGGATGCCGGCGCGTACGTGCCCGATTCCCTCACCAACGCGATCGTGTCCGATCGGTTGCAGCAGCCCGACGCCACCGGGGGATTCCTGCTGGACGGCTACCCGCGCACGCAGGAGCAGGTTCTGGAACTGGACCGGTTGCTGGAGGCCGACGGTGACGGACTCGACGCCGTCGTGCTGATCGTCGCCGACACCGAAGAGGTCGTCGCCCGACTCCTCAAGCGTGCCGCCGAGCAGGGGCGTGCGGACGACACCGCTGACGTCATCCGGCACCGCCTCTCCGTCTACGAGGAGCAGACATCTCCTCTGATCGACGTTTACTCCTCCCGCGGTCTCGTGGTCACGGTCGACGGCCTCGGCGCCGTCGACGAAGTGACCGGGCGCATCCTTGCGGCGCTGACCGGGCGCGGACTCTCCGTGCCCGTCACCAGCGTGCCCGTCACTAGCGTGCCCGTCACTAGCGTGCCCGTCACTAGCGTGCCCGTCACCAGCGTGCCCGTCACCAGCGGAGACGCAGCCAGCGCCTCCTAACCCGGTCGTGCACGCCCAGCGTGCGCGTCCTCAGCAGTTTGCAGAGATCTTCACCATGAGCCTTCGACGATCCATCTACAAGTCGCCGGCGCAGATGCGGTTGATGATCGCGCCCGGACTGGCCACGGCCGCATCCCTGGATGCGGCCCGGGCGGCCATCCGGGTCGGTGCGACCACCCTCGAGCTCGACGCGGCCGCCGAGGCGGCCATCGTGGCTCGAGGCGGCCTGCCGAACTTCAAGCTGGAGCAGGGCTACCACCACACGGTCTGCGCGTCCGTCAACGAGGATGTCGTGCACGGCATCCCGGGGGCTCGCGTGCTCGCCGCCGGCGACATCGTGTCGATCGACAGCGGTGCCATCATCGACGGCTGGAACGGCGACGCGGCCTTCTCCTTCGTGATTCCGGACCCGGCCCGGCCCGAGGTCGTCGCCGAGCGCGAGAAACTGTCGCACGTCACGGAGCAGTCGCTGTGGCACGGGATCGCCCGGCTCGCGGTGGCGCGTCACCTCAACGAGGTCGGCGATGCCATCGAGGACTACGTCGAGTCTCAGGGGGACTACGGAATCCTCACCGACTATGTCGGTCACGGCATCGGCCGGTCCATGCACGAGGCCCCGCCCGTGTTCAACTATCGCGTTCGCCAGAAGGGTCCGGACGTGAAGCCCGGTCTCGTGATCGCGATCGAGCCCATGGTCGTCATGGGGTCCATCGAGACGTTCGTGCGCGACGACGACTGGACCGTCGCCACCAGCGACGGCCTGGCCGCCGCGCACTGGGAGCACAGCGTGGCCGTGCACAAGGACGGCATCTGGGTGCTCACCGCCGCCGACGGCGGCGCTGCGGGGCTGGCCCCGCTCGGCATCACGCCCGTTCCGCTCCCGTAGTCGCACACGGCCCGAACCAGCCGCACACGGAACGTCGGATCTCACCGCACTGCGTGGACGCCGTTCCGCACGCGAAATGCCGTGCCCGATGCCAAACCAATTCGACGGAGATTTTGGGTCAAACACCCGTTTTCGTGCCCGAAAGCGGTTTTTTGGGCAGAATCTCCGTCGAATTCGTTCGGGGTGAGTCGACCCCGGGCTCCGGGCTCGTACGAGACGGCGGTTGCAGCGCGCATCCACCCCGCGCTGCGGTCAACTTCTCGCCTGTCCGAGAAATGGACCAATCGCCACTCACCCGCCACCCGCGATCGCCCCTCACCCGCGGCAATCGGAACCCGCTCCCGGAGCCACACACGGCCCGAACCAGCCGCGCTCGGGGGCGGGGATCTGGTCTCTCCGGGACTCCGGAGGCGGGAGGATGGAGGAGAGGGCAAACCGTCCGTCGCGGCTCAGGGAAAGAGCGATTCCATGAAGATTCTCATCGTCTGCGGTGCTGGCGCCTCCAGTGCCTTTGTTGCACATCGGGTTCGGCACACCGCCGCGGCCCGCGGCCTGGATGTCCACGTCTTCGCGGGGAGCGAATCGGATCTGCCGGCCTCCCTCGGCCCGGTCGACGTGCTTCTAGTGGGTCCCCACCTGGCACCCAGGTTTGAGAAGATCCGCCTTCAGGCCGTGCACGCCGGGGTCGGCATCGCCCTGCTGGAGGAGACCGTCTTCGCCTCGCAGAACGGCGACGAAGCGCTCGATGCCGCGATCTATGCGTACAAGACGCGTGACTGGGCTGAAACGAAGAAGTAGCCCGACCGGTGGCCTACTGGTCCATCAGGTGCACGAGCTCGTCGATGAAGGATGCGAAGTCCACCGACCGCTTGACCAGCCGCTGCACGTCGGCCCGGTCTGAGAAGACCTCCACGAACTGGTCGAAGACGGTCTGGAAGCTCTTGCGCCCGGCGGCGCTGAAAGCGACCATCGCCACCACGTTGACGCGGTTCTCGCCCCACGCCATGGGTGTGTCGTTGATCACGACGGCGATCGAGGTACGGATTGCCGTCATCGACATCGAGTGCGGCACCGCCACGTTGTCCGTGAACGCCGTCGACGACATGAGCTCGCGCTCGATCGCGCCGTCGATGTAGCTCTCGTCGATATCGCCGTGTGCGATCATCCGTTCGCCGAGAGCGCGGATCATCGCGGTCTCGTCAGCGGCGTGGAAGTTGTGCGCGAACAGGGACTCGTCGAAGAATTGCAGCAGCTCGTCCTTGAGAGCGGCGCGACGCCGAAGACGGCGGATGCGGCTGGCGGCCTTCCGCACGCGGTCGATGTCGGCCTCGGTCAGGAACGGCTGGATCACGATGACGGCCTCGGCCGGCGACTGCGGTTCGATGGTGGAGAGCACGAGTTTCGCATCCAGGGCCTTCCAGTCGACGTCGCTGCGGGTTACCACCGACACAACTTCGAGCTCGTCACCGAGGACCCGCTCGATCCGTTCGCGCAGCAGCACGTGCATGTCGTAATAGTTCGGGCAGATCAGAGCGCACGTGACCAGGTCCTCGCGCCGGGACTGCTGCTGAAGGTGGGCACCGACGTGCATCGCGATGTACGCGATCTCATCGTCGTTGATCACGATCTGTTCCTGCCGCTGCAACTGGCTGGCGATGTAGACGGCGACCTCATAGATCATCGGGTAGGACGTCTTGATCGACCTGGTGAGCGGGTTGTGCGAGTACGAGCGGTCTGTCGCCCGGTTGATCAGGTTGCGCACGTGCAGCGTGAGCCTCACGATGAAGTTCTCCTCCGCGAGGTCCAGCAGGAACTCGTCCCCGGCCTGGCCGACGATCCGGCGCACGGCGTCGAGATCTTCGGGGCGGACGAAGCTCTCGATCAGAACCTGCGCCGGCTGGTCCTGCCCGGGTGTGATCACCCGGGTCTTGAGCAGGAGTGCGATGTAGTCGAGGTCACCGACACCCAGTTCGACGTGGAAGTGGCGCACGATCAGCCCGGAGAGGGCGAGGGTCATCGCGTCGGGGGAGCCGACGGATGCCGCGGTCTCGGCCACCACGGGGGAGGTGCGCCTCGTGACCCGGTCGATGGCGATGGCGACATGGAGTAGAACGTCGTTGGTGCCGTACTCGTTGACGAAATACCCCTGCGAGTCGAGCATCGCGATCAGATCCGTCTTGAACTCTCCGAGGCTCTCGGAGGCGAACTCGCGCTGGATCGCCTCGAGTTCGAGCAGACCGCGCGAACTCTCCTCGCGGAACAGCCGGCTGAGCAGCCTCCGCCGGTCGGTCTCGGAGCCGGCGAGCGTGACCACGCTGCCGTGGCGGGTGAGCGTGAGCCCGGTGGCGGGCAGTAGCTGCCGCACCTTGGTCAGGTCGGAGTCGATCGTGGAGTCGCTGACGAACAGCTCGGCGGACAGAGCGTAGACGTCGAGCCCCTCGTGGGACTCCGTGAGCCGGCGCACCAAAGCGTAAAGGCGATCCGTCGGGGTCTCGGCTTCGTCCGAGTGAATGCGCCCCCTGGCGCGGAACACGGCGAACGCCTCGAGGTCCAGCCGGTACCCGGCCGGCCCCGACTCGATGATCTCGAGCGGCCCGGCTGCCAGTTTCAGGTTCGTGACGTAGCTGCGCACGGTTCGGGGCGTGACGCCCAGGAGGTCGGCAAGCTCGCCGGCGGTAACCCAGGCCGGTGTCTGCGACAGAAAATCCAGCATCCGTGTCTGTTTGTCGCTCATTGCATGAAACTCCCAAGTAAAAAGCAAGTCTCCCACGCCGCTCCCGGCCGGATCTCTGCCACGAGATTTCCGGGGGTGCGGAAAAGTCTCTGGTGGCCCCGCACGACCACCTTGGTCAGACTTGAATAAGTCGCAACGTGACGGGGCAACTCCTCATCGCATCCCTACGAAAGGCAGAGAAATGACGACGACGTCAGCTACCAAGACCAAGAGCGGAGGAACCCGTGTGCACGTTCAGCGCTTCGGAACCTTCCTCAGCGGAATGGTCATGCCCAACATCCCTGCATTCATCGCGTGGGGATTGATCACCGCATTCTTCATTCCGACCGGTTGGACCCCGAACGCGACCTTGGAAACGCTCGTCGGACCGATGATCGTGTACTTGCTGCCGCTCCTGATCGCCAACACCGGTGGCCGGATGGTCTACGGAACGCGTGGTGCGGTCATCGCCTCGATCGCGACCATGGGTGTCATCGTGGGCAGCGAGATCCCGATGTTCATCGGCGCCATGATCGTCGGCCCGGGATCCGCGTACCTCCTGAAGAAGCTTGACAGCCTCTGGGCCGGCAAGATCAAGCCCGGGTTCGAGATGCTGGTCGACAACTTCGCGTCCGGTATTCTCGGAATGATCCTCGCGCTGGGTGCGTTCTTCGGAATCGCCCCGCTCGTGACCGGGATCAGCAATTTCCTCGAGATGATCGTCGACTGGCTCGTCTCCAACAGCCTGCTGCCCATCGCCAGCATCTTCATCGAGCCCGGCAAGATCCTGTTCCTCAACAACGCCATCAACCATGGCGTGCTCACGCCGATCGGTGTGCAGCAGGTTGCTGAAAACGGCCAGTCGGTGCTGTTCCTGCTCGAGGCGAACCCCGGCCCCGGCTTGGGCATCCTGCTCGCCTTCTCCTTCTTTGGAGTCGGCATCGCACGGGCAAGCGCACCGGGCGCCATCATCATCCACTTCTTCGGCGGCATCCACGAGATCTACTTCCCGTACGTGCTGATGAAGCCGGCACTGCTCCTCGCCGCAGTCGGCGGCGGCATGACCGGTGTGGCCATCAACGTGGCCTTCGCAACCGGCCTGCGCGCCCCAGCCTCACCCGGCAGCATCATCGCTATCCTGATCCAGACCGCCCCGGGCAGCTACGTCGGCGTCATCCTCTCCGTCATCGGCGCCGCCACGGTGTCATTCCTGATCGCAGCCGTCATCCTCCGTGCCAGCCGCAAGCGCGACCTGACCGCCGGCGATACCGGTGACATGGCCGAGGCCATCGCCAAGACCGAAGCAAACAAGGGCAAGGCCAGCACCATCCTCGGCGGCCTCGGAGCCTCCGGCACTTCGGCCACCGCCGCTCGCCGTGTCAAGAACATCATCTTCGCGTGCGACGCCGGAATGGGCTCCAGCGCCATGGGCGCTTCGGTGCTGCGTAACAAGATCAAGAAGGCCGGTCTCGACGGCATCACCGTGACCAACCAGGCGATCGCGAACCTCGACGGCACGGCCGACCTGGTCATCACGCACCAGGACCTGACCGCCCGGGCCCAGTCGAAGTCTCCTGACTCGACGCATGTCTCGGTCGAGAATTTCATGAACAGCCCGAAATACGATGACGTCGTCGCCCTGATTCAGGGCCAGGCGGCCGAGGAGGTAGCGCGATGACCGACCGCATTCTGGAACTGGGCAACGTCGTGGCCGCGGGGTCGGCCACCACGAAGCTCGACGCAATCCGTGAGGCCGGCGCCCTGCTCGTCACCGCAGGCGCCGTGCGCGAAAACTACGTCGACTCGATGTTCGACCGCGAAGCCAGCGTGTCGACCTATATGGGAAATTTCCTGGCGATCCCGCACGGGACCAACGACGCCAAGGAGTCGATCGTCCGGTCGGCCCTGTCGCTCGTGCGTTACGCCGAACCGATCGATTGGAACGGCCAGCAGGTGCGTTTCGCCGTCGGGATCGCGGGGCTCAACAATGAGCACCTCGAAATCCTGCAGAAGATCGCGATCGTCTTCTCGGACGAGGACGAAGTGCAGAAATTGATTGACGCCGTCACAGCAGAGGACATCTTCATGCTCCTCGAGGAGGTAAACGCAGAATGAAGGCCATTCACTTCGGTGCAGGGAACATCGGCCGCGGATTTGTCGGCCTCCTGCTTCACGATGCCGGATACGAGGTTGTCTTCGCCGATGTGAATGTCTCCCTGATCGACGCTTTGCAGGCTGCCGGCAGCTACGCCGTGCACGAGGCAGGGGAAGTGTCGACCACCCGCGTGGTCGACACTTTCCGGGCCATCAACAGCGCCACGGATGAGGCCGTACTGATCGACGAGATCGCGACGGCCGATATCGTCACCACCGCGGTCGGCCCCACCGTCCTCCGCTTCGTGGCACCGGTCATCGCGGCCGGACTGGGGCGGCGGTCGGCCGAGTTGCCGCCCCTGGCCGTGATGGCGTGCGAGAACGCCATCAACGCCACGGATGTCCTCGCCGAACAGCTCTGGGCCAACGTGCCGGAGCCGGAGCGAGCGGCTGTGGCCGAGCGCGTCGTCTTCGCCAACACGGCAGTCGACCGCATCGTGCCCGGCCAGGCCGAGAGCGACGGCATCGACGTAACCGTCGAGGCCTTCTACGAGTGGGTCATCGAGCAGGGCGCCTTCAACGGCGTCGTGCCGGTCATCCCGGGTGCGACTTTCGTCGACAATCTCGCGCCGTATATCGAGCGCAAGCTGTTCACGGTGAACACCGGACACGCGACCGTCGCCTACCTCGGCGGTGTCGCCGGGGCTTCCAAGATCTCCGACGCGCTCCTGGTGCCGGCGGTGCTGGACGGCGTCCGAGCGGTGCTCGAGGAAACCTCGGCCCTGCTCGTGGCCAAGCACGGCCTCGACGTAGACGCCCAGCGCGCCTACCGGGAGAAGATCCTGGTGCGCTTCGCCAACCCGTCCCTGCCCGACACGGTAGAGCGCGTCGGCCGCCAGCCGCTGCGCAAGCTCAGCCGCCACGAACGGTTCATCGGCCCTGCCGCCGAGATCGCCGAACACGGCACCCGCCCGGTCGCGCTGCTCGCAGCCGTCGAAGCCGCACTCCGGTTCGACGTCGCCGACGATGAGCAGAGCGCCCTGCTGCAACGGATGCTGCGCGCCGAGACAGCCGAATCGTTCACCGCGTCGGTGTGCGGCCTGGACGCCGCGCATCCGCTGTTCGCCGACGTGGTCCTGGTCGTGGCCGCGGTGCAGAAGGCCCTCTGAGCGGAGAATCCCGCGAGGGATTATAGGGAAGAATTGCCAAAAGGCAACTCCGTACCATAGAGTAAATCCTTGGTGTCTTGTGCGCACGTATGCGGCGTATCAGTGCACCACAATCCACGCACGACCAGCAATCAATACCCTAGCGATAGTGAGTTATGGCCAAAAAAGACGGTGTCATCGAAATCGAGGGCGCGGTAGTCGAAGCTCTTCCCAACGCGATGTTTCGCGTCGAGTTGAGCAACGGCCACAAAGTTCTTGCCCACATTTCAGGCAAGATGCGTCAGCACTACATCCGTATTCTCCCGGAGGATCGTGTGATCGTGGAGCTGAGCCCGTACGACCTGACTCGCGGCCGGATCGTTTACCGCTACAAGTAGAGAGTGCTGTAAGTAACGGCCCGAGGCGTTCCTGGGGTACGAAGACAGCGAATACAAGGACACACCATGAAGGTCAAGCCCAGCGTCAAGAAGATCTGCGACAAGTGCAAGGTCATCCGCCGTAATGGCAACGTGATGGTCATCTGCGAGAACCCTCGTCACAAGCAGCGTCAGGGCTGATCTCGACAGGCTCGATCACGGTCGAGTCGGTTGAGATGCAACTGAATACAGAAAATAGCAGTGCCGGGAACCCTTCGGGGGGACACCATCGGTTGGAGGCCGATGAACAGGCACTGTCACAGACCTCCACTCATATACAGGAGAAGCCACAATGGCACGTCTAGCCGGCGTTGATATTCCTCGCGATAAGCGCGTGGAAGTTGCACTGACTTACATCTTTGGTGTTGGCCGCACGAGGGCACTCAAGACCCTCGCCGACACTGAAATCGATGGAAACATCCGAGTCAAGGACCTGAGTGACGAGCAGCTCGTCGCCCTCCGTGACTACATCGAAGGAACCTTCAAGGTTGAGGGTGACCTCCGCCGTGAGGTTGCCGCTGACATCCGCCGCAAGGTCGAGATCGGCAGCTACGAGGGCATCCGCCACCGCAAGGGCCTGCCCGTTCGTGGCCAGCGCACCAAGACCAACGCTCGCACCCGCAAGGGCCCGAAGCGCACCGTAGCCGGCAAGAAGAAGGCGCGCTAGGCCTCGGCCTGGCCCGTCTCGCCTTTAGGATTCAGGAGAAATTCATGGCAGCACCAAAGTCGGCCGTTCGGAAGCCGCGCAAGAAAGAAAAGAAGAACGTCGCTGTGGGCCAGGCCCACATCAAGAGCACCTTCAACAACACCATCGTCTCGATCACTGACACCACCGGTGCGGTCATCAGCTGGGCGTCCTCGGGTGGAGTCGGCTTCAAGGGTTCGCGCAAGTCGACCCCGTTCGCCGCGCAGCTGGCTGCCGAGTCGGCTGCCCGCCAGGCGCAGGAGCACGGCATGAAAAAGGTTGACGTCTTCGTCAAGGGACCGGGATCGGGCCGCGAGACCGCGATCCGTTCGCTCCAGGCCGCTGGCCTCGAGGTCGGTTCGATCAACGACGTCACCCCCCAGGCGCACAACGGATGCCGTCCGCCCAAGCGTCGTCGCGTCTAACCAACCGGCATCTCGCCATCGGCCGGGCCCGTCACAAGACGGGCCCGGCTGTGGCGGGTCGTGGGGCATCACCCCTCCCTCGTTCGACGATGTGCTCGATTGTCGGGCTTGTCGAGAGACACACAACTCAAAACCTCGCCACGCAAGTGTCATATAGCGGACACTTAGCCGAAAGGAATCAACAGTGCTTATTGCACAGCGCCCCACGCTCACCGAAGAGAACATCTCGGAGTTCCGATCCAGGTTCGTCATCGAACCTCTTGAGCCTGGTTTCGGTTACACCCTCGGCAACTCGATGCGCCGCACCCTCCTGTCATCGATCCCCGGAGCCGCTGTCACCAGCATCCGGATCGACGGTGTGCTGCACGAGTTCAGCACCGTTCCCGGTGTCAAGGAAGACGTCACCGAGATCATCCTCAACATCAAGGGCCTCGTCATCTCCAGCGAGCACGACGAGCCCATCACCGCGTACCTGCGCAAGCAGGGTGCCGGCCAGGTCACGGCCGCCGACATCTCGGCTCCGGCCGGTGTCGAGGTGCACAACCCCGAGCTGGTCATCGCCACGCTGAACGACAAGGCCAAGTTCGAACTCGAACTGACCATCGAACGCGGCCGCGGCTACGTGTCGGCCACCCAGAACCGCAACGAGTACTCTGAGGCCGGCCAGATTCCGGTTGACTCGATCTACTCGCCCGTGCTCAAGGTGACCTACCGTGTCGAGGCAACTCGTGCCGGTGAGCGCACCGACTTCGACCGCCTCGTCGTTGACGTGGAGACCAAGTCGGCCATTTCGCCTCGCGACGCCATCGCATCCGCCGGTCGTACGCTGACCGAGTTGTTCGGTCTGGCCCGTGAGCTGAACACCGCCGCCGAGGGCATCGAAATCGGCCCCGCGCCGGTCGATGTCGTGCTGTCGACCGAGCTGTCGATTCCGATCGAAGACCTCGATCTGTCGGTTCGCTCGTACAACTGCCTCAAGCGCGAGGGCATCAACAACGTCAGCGAACTGGTCGCCCTCTCGGAGACCCAGCTGATGAACATCCGCAACTTCGGACAGAAGTCGGTGGATGAGGTCAAGGACAAGCTCGTTGAGCTCGGACTGTCCCTGAAGGACTCGGTGCCCGGATTCGACGGCGCCCACTTCTACAGCGGCTACGACGAAGAAACCATCTAAAGCAGTCGTTCAGACTGACTTTCGACTTTGATACTGGAGATAACCAATGCCTACCCCCACTAAGGGAGCCCGCCTCGGAGGCGGACCGGCCCACGAGCGCCTCATGCTCGCCAACCTGGCCGCATCCCTATTCACCCACAAGTCCATCAAGACGACCGAGACGCGCGCCAAGCGCCTGCGTCCGGTCGCCGAGCGACTGATCACCTTCGCAAAGAAGGGTGACCTGCACGCCCGTCGTCGCGTGCTTGCCACTATCGGCGACAAGACCGTCGTGCACGAGCTCTTCACCGAGATCGCACCTCAGGTTGCCCTTCGTGAGGGCGGTTACACCCGCATTACGAAGCTCGGCTTCCGCAAGGGCGACAACGCTTCGATGGTACAGATGGAGCTCGTTCTCGAGCCCGTCACCCCGAAGGTCAAGCGCTCCTTCGCCAAGGCTGCTTCCAAGCCCGCCGCGGCAGCGCCCGATGCCGAGGCTCCGGCCGAGGTCGTCGTCGAGGATGCTGCTGTCGAAGCTGACGTCGTCGAGGATGATGTCGCTGCCGCTGAGGAATCCAAGTAAGCACTCTGCGCTGTATCGGCTCAACTGAATCGCTGTGTTGAATTGAGAGGGGCCCGACTTCGGTCGGGCCCCTCTCTGTGCCCCGGCGACGGGCTAGCACCCTCGCGGGGCCCCGGCTACAATATTGGCCATGGAACGCCTGAGCGGAACCCAGAATCAGGGCCCGCGTCGGCGTGCAGCCCCGCCGCTCGACGCGCCGGGGCCCGCCCACCCTGAGATCGCCCGGTGGCGTCCGGCAACGGTGTCGGACGCCGACGACCTGTGGCAGTTCACTTGCGCGGTCGGCAAGGCGGACCATCCGTACCACCTGACGACGCGGGAGGGAATCGAGCGGGACTTCGGTCTGTCGTACTTCCATCCGGAGCGGGATTCCCTGATCGGGTTCGCCGCCGACGGCACCCTCGTGGCGATGGGGATGGTGATGGCGCCGCCGGGCGAGACGCTGGCCCGCGCGATCCTGGTCGGCGGGGTGCACCCCGACTACCGCGGACGCGGAATCGGCCGCGAGCTGCTCGCGTGGCAGCTGGGCCGGGCCGAGCAGCAGCTCGCCACCGACGATCCCTCGGTTCCACGCTGGATCCTCGCCTACACCGAGGAGACCGCGTACCGCAGCACCCGTCTGTTCCGGCGCCTCGGCATGGAATGCGCCCGGTACTTCCAGTCCCTCGAGCGGCGCCTCGACGAGCTGATCCCCGAGATCGACCTTCCGGTTGACATCCGCGTCATCCGGTTTACCTCGGAGCTCTCTGCGGCCGTTCACGAAGCGCGCGACTCGTCGTTCCGGGATCACTGGGCCAGCCAGCCGATGAGCGACGATGCTTGGGACTCCTTCGTGACGAGTCGCAAATTCCGCCCCGACCTCTCATACCTGGCCCTCGCGGCCGGCCCCGACGGCACCCCGAAGGTCGTGGGCTTCACCCTGGCCACGGTCAACGAGGACGACTGGCTGAACCAGGGCTACACCGGCAGCCACGTCGACCTCGTCGGCGTCATCGACGGATGGCGGGGCAAACACATCGCGCGGACCCTGCTGGGCCTGCATTTGCATGCCGCACGCACCGAGGGTCTGGCCCGGGCGACCCTGGTCGTCGACTCCGAAAGTCCGACCGGCGCGCTGAACCTGTACCTCGGCATGGGTTTCACGCCCACCACCCGCAGTCTCGCCTTCACCATTGAGCTCTAGTCCCACCCGGGACCCGCACCCGCCGACCCGGCCGACCCGGCCGACCCGGCCTTGGTCACGGCAGCAGCGGCGGCCGGAAAGAGGGTGACCCGGCAGGGTCGGGCAGGCGATACGCCTCGAGGCCCGGCTGCGGCGGCGGCTCGGCGAGCCGTTCCAGAGCGGCCCGGATGACGTCGGCATAGATCCGACCGCCGGCCGGACCGGGATGGATGTTGTCGTTTGCGAGCACATCCGTGTGCGAGGCGATCGCCGTGCTCCAATCGGCCAGCTCGACCGTGCGGTGCCGGGCAGCGTACTCGGCCAGGCTGGCGTTGACCCCGGCCGTCCAGTCACGTTCGGCGAAGGCAGTGATCAGGATCAGCTCCCGGTCCGGGCCGATCACCGCGCGGATGGCCGCCAGCTGACTCGAACGGATCGGCCCGTTGGTGCCGAGGCCCACGACGACCACCGGCCGGAGCGTGCCGGCCTCGGCTTGGGTGGCCAGGATGTCGGGGGCAGCCCCCATGCCCCGTGAGACGGTGGCATCGATCGCGATCCCCGGGAAGCCGGCCTGCAGCTCGGGGGCCGAGGCGAGCATCACCGAGTCGCCCACGGCCGTGATCAGGTCCCCGGGCGCCGCGCGTTCAATGGCGCTGACGGCCGGCCGGGACGCGCGCCGTGCGTTCTGCACGGCCTGCCGCTGCGCAGCATCCAGTGCCTTCTGGCCGCGTTCGATCTCGCTCTGGGCGCTCGTCTGGACGGGAGCGGTGAGCAGCGCCGCGGTCGTGCCGGTCGCCAGAAACAGCGCGGCGGCGCCGAACAGGCCGAACCAGACGAGCCTGCCGGGCATGCGGATCGTGCGCGCACCGCTCGTGCTCTGCCGCAGGCGACGGATGCTGCCGCGCACCCCCTTCGTGCGCACGGGAAGTTCCAGCCAGCGGTACGATCCACCGGCCGCCAGCAGCGTCAGCGCGCCCGCCAGCACCCCGACTCCGATGCTCGTCAGCACGGTCGGCGACGCGGCGGCCGCCGGCCACGCCCCCTGGGCGAGCACGAGCACCGGCCAGTGCCACAGATAGATGCCGTAGGAGCGTTCACCCAGGTAGCGCAGCGGCGCGGTATCCAGCGCCTGGCCGAAGCCTGGCCCGCGCACGGCCGCCCAGATCACGACCGCGGTCAGCAGGCTCACCAGCATCAGTCCGCCTCGATAGGTCGCCAGGCCGGTGTCGGGCAGGGCGAACGCCGCCGCCAGAACCCCGGCCAGGGCGAGCCGACCCAGCCACGGCCGCCAGCGGTCGCGCAGGGCGGCGAGGCGGGGTGCCGTGCCGTCCGGGAGGCCCGAACGGCGCAGCAGCAGCGCGAGCGCGGCACCGGTGAAGAGCCCGAAGCTGTGCGTGTCCGAGCCGTAGTACACCCGGGTGGGGTCGGCGGGGTCGTATAGCAGCCCCATCCAGACGGCAGAGGCCAGGGCCAGGCCGGCGACGAGTGCCAGGCGAAGCCGGCCGCTCCTCACCAGCAGCAGGCCGAGGAGAGCGAACGGCCAGATCAGGTAGAACTGCTCCTCCACCGCCAGCGACCACAGGTTGCGGAACAGTTCCGGCGCCGTGGCGCTGAAGTAACTCGCCGACCCGGCGATCGACACCCAGTTGTAGCCGAAGGTGATCGCGCCGAGCAGCTGCCAGCCGAGGCCCACCAGCACGTCGCCGCCGATCAGCCAGGCGGCAGTGCACAGGATCAGCACCAGCGGGACCAGTGCCGGCACCAGGCGCAGCGCCCGCCGTTTCCAGAATCGACCGAGCGCGATCCGCGAGGTTTCGTCCCGTTCGGTGATGAGGAGGCCCGTGATCAGGAACCCGCTGATCACGAAGAAGACGTCGACCCCGATGAATCCGCCGGGAAGCACCGCGGGGAAGAAGTGGAACACCACGACCAGAACGACGGCGATGCCACGCAGGCCGTCGAGACCGGCCAGGCGTTTGGTGGGCACGTTCACGGAGTCCGGATGAGCGTCAGAGGGCGGGGGCGGCAGATTTTCATGACAGGTCGGGACCGAAGTCCGGGTTCTACGATATCCCGGACCGGACCGTACACTTACCTCCGTGATTCTTCCCCCGGCGCCCGACGAGACCCAAGCAGCGGGCACCACCCGGATCCGGCTCGACATCGCCTATGACGGCACCGGCATGAGCGGCTGGGCGACGCAGCCGGGCCTCCGCACCGTGCAGGGTCAGATCGAGGCCGGGCTGGCCGGCATCCTGCACAGCCACCCGCCGACCCCGATCCTGACCGTGGCCGGGAGAACGGATGCCGGTGTGCACGCGACCGGGCAGGTCGCCCACTTCGATCTGAACCCCGACCAGGCCGACGGCCTCGTGCGCATCTCCCGCGGCAAGGGGCGGCCCCCGACGCCCCTGGCGGTCATGGTGCAGCGGCGGCTCAGCGGCATCCTCGTCACCCAGCCCGAAATCGCGATCACATCCTCCGTGCTCGCCCCGCCCGGGTTCGACGCCCGGTTCTCCGCGCTTTACCGGCGCTACGAGTACCGTATCGCCGACTCCGTCGTCGGGCACGACCCGCTGCAGCGGTTCCGCACCACCTGGCACGGCTTCGCCCTCGACGTGGACGCTATGGACGCGGCTGCCGCGACGCTGATCGGCCTGCACGACTTCGCCACCTACTGCAAGCCGCGGCCCGGGGCCACCACGATCCGCACCCTGCAGGAGTTCCGCTGGTACCGCGATCCGGATGGTGTGCTCGTCGCATCCGTTCAGGCTGACGCCTTCTGCCACAGCATGGTGCGCGCGCTGGTCGGGGCCTGCGTCGCGGTGGGGGAGGGGCGGCTGTCCGGGGACCGCCTCGTCGACCTCCGGATCGAGCGGGCCCGCACCAGCGAGTTCAAGGTGATGCCCGCCCAGGGTCTCACGCTGCTTCAGGTCGGCTATCCGGCCGACGAACTGCTCGCCCTGCGGGCCCGCGAAACGCGCGCGCGCCGGGAGCTCATCGACGACACCGAATAATGGTTGAATTGCGCTGCCGGGCCGACGGCGTTAGTGTTATTCCTTGGTGTCTGTGCGTTGCAGCCAGACACACGAACGTGAGCCCTCCATCGATCGTGTTCCCTCTCTGGGAACACACCCGGAGCGGGATTCACGAACACCTCCGTTCGAATAAGAAAGCAGCTCAATAGTGACGCGCACTTACACTCCCAAGGCAAGCGAAGTCCAGCACGACTGGGTCGTCATCGACGCCACAGATATCGTGCTCGGTCGTCTTGCCAGCCACGCCGCCATTCTCCTTCGCGGGAAGCACAAGGCAACGTTCTCTCCCCACATGGATATGGGCGACTTCGTCATTATCATCAACGCCGAGAAGATTGCCCTTACCGGCAAGAAGCTCGACCTGAAGATGGCGTACCGCCACTCCGGTTACCCGGGCGGCCTCACGGCCACCAACTACTCGGAGATGCTCGAGAAGCACCCGACCCGTGCGGTTGAGAAGGCCATCCGTGGCATGCTGCCGAAGAACACGCTCGGCCGCGCCCAGCTGGCCAAGCTCAAGGTCTACGCCGGCCCGGAGCACCCGCACGCCGCGCAGCAGCCGAAGCCGTACACCCTCGCCCAGGTCGCTCAGTAGCGCCGGCCTCCAGACTTTTCGATTCTAAGAAAAAAGGATTCACACCATCGTGGCGAAAATCGCAGATCAGATTGACCAGGCTCCGGAGAGCTACTCGACCGAGACTCCGACCGAGACTGTAACCAAGGCGCCCCGCGCCATCCTCAATGTCCCCGGCGCAGCCGTCGGACGTCGCAAGCAGGCCATCGCCCGCGTGCGCATCGTCCCCGGCTCCGGCACGATCACCGTCAACGGCCGCGAATTCGGGGACTACTTCCCGAACAAGCTGCACCAGCAGCTCATCAACGACCCGTTCAAGGTGCTCGATCTCATCGGCAGCTACGACGTCATCGCCCGCATCACCGGTGGTGGCCCCTCCGGCCAGGCCGGTGCCCTGCGTCTCGGTATCGCGCGTTCGCTGAACCAGATCGACGAAGAGAACAACCGCGCCATCCTCAAGAAGGCCGGCTTCCTCAACCGTGACGCTCGCGTCAAGGAGCGTAAGAAGGCCGGACTCAAGAAGGCCCGTAAGGCTCCGCAGTTCTCCAAGCGTTAAGTCGATTGGCACCGTAGAAAAATGCCTCGACTATTTGGCACGGACGGCGTCCGGGGTCTGGCCAACCGTGATCTCACGGCTGGCCTGGCTCTGGCCCTCGCCCAGGCCAGTGCGGCGGTCCTGACTCAGGGCCGCCGCGCGGAGTTGCGTCGCGCAGAGGGCCGTCGGCCCGTTGCGGTGCTCGCCCGGGATCCTCGGATCTCCGGTGAATTCATTTCGGCCGCGGTCGCGGCCGGGCTGGCGAGCTCCGGTGTGGACGTGCTCGACGCGGGCGTCATTCCGACGCCCGCCGCGGCTTTCTTGATCGCCGATATCGGCGCAGACTTCGGCGTGATGATTTCCGCCTCGCACAACCCCGCTCCCGACAACGGCATCAAGTTCTTTGCCTTCGGGGGAACCAAACTTCCCGACGACGTTGAGGACCGCATCGAAGAGCACCTGTCGCTCGACATGCTCACGCCGATCGGCGGAGACGTCGGTCGTATCAGCCGCTTCGCGGACGCCGAGGACCGCTATGTCGTGCACCTGCTCGGAACGCTGCCGCACCGCCTGGACGGCATCCACGTCGTGCTCGACTGCGCGCACGGCGCCGCCGCCGGCGTATCGCCGCAGGTCTTCACGGATGCCGGTGCCACGCTCACGGTCATCGGAGCCGACCCCGACGGCAACAACATCAACGACGGGGTGGGCTCCACCCACCTCGACAACCTCTCCCGTGCCGTCCTCGAGGCCGGCGCCGACGTCGGAATCGCCCACGACGGCGACGCGGACCGGTGCCTGGCCGTCGACCGCGACGGCAACATCATCGACGGTGACCAGATCATGGCGATCCTCGCTGTCTCCATGGCCGAGCGCGGGGTTCTGAAGGACCGCACGCTCGTGGCCACGGTGATGAGCAATCTCGGTTTGCGTAAGGCCATGGCGGCCAACGACATCCGCATGATTGAGGCCAAGGTCGGCGACCGGTACGTGCTCGAAGAGCTCAACGTCGACGGGCTGTCCCTCGGCGGCGAACAATCCGGTCATGTGATCATGACCAAGTTCGCCACGACCGGTGACGGCATCCTGACCGGGCTGCACCTGGTCGCCGAGATGGCACGCACCGGCAAGACCCTCGCAGAGCTCGCCTCGGTGATGACGGTCTACCCGCAGATCCTGGTCAACGTGCGCGGCATCGACCATCACGGGCTGAAATCGAACGAGGTCATCGCGGAGGCTATCCGTGCCGCTGAGGCCGAGCTCGGGGACACCGGACGGGTGCTGCTGCGACCGTCGGGCACCGAGCCCATGGTGCGCGTCATGGTCGAAGCGGCCGATCAGGGCACCGCCGACCGGCTCGCGAACGAGCTGGCCGACATCGTGCGCCTGCAGCTCGCCCTCTAGAGAGTTCTCGCCGCGGCCGCACCCGCGGCCGCACCCTCGTTCTCGGCCGCGGGCCCCGCGCCCTCGTTTTCGGCCGCGCCCCGCGCGCCCGCTCCGCCCCGCGCCCCTGACGAATTCGACGGAGATTGTGGCTCTCCTGCTTCATCTGTGGGTGTTTCGGAGCGCCTTAACGGCCGCACGCCGCTTCCTGTCTAGGTTTCTGACTGTCTAGGAACAGAAACTCAAGGGGCAGGAAAACGGCGTGCGGTCTCTAACTTTATGGCGGACTTTGCTGGGTGTCGATAAGACGGTCGTTGAGGACCTGAATCTGGACCCGGTGGCGGGTGTTTTGGTGGCCTCGGTGCGGCCGACGGGGTCGGCGCGGCACCGGTGCGGGGTCTGCCTGAAACGTTGCCCACGCTACGACAGGGGTGCGGGGCGGCGCCGGTGGCGGGCCTTGGACGCGGGCACGATCCAGGTCTACTTGGAGGCGGATGCCCCGCGGGTGTCGTGCCGGGAGCACGGTGTGATCGTGGCCGCAGTCCCGTGGGCCAGGCACCAGGCCGGCCACACGCATCACTTTGACTCTCAGGTCGCGTGGCTGGCCACGCAGACGTCTAAGGCCGCGGTCACCGTGTTGATGCGGATCGCATGGCGCACGGTCGGGGCGATCATCACCCGGGTGTGGGCTGACACGGAAAAGCTCCATGATCCCTTCGCCGGGCTCAGCCGGATCGGGATCGATGAGATCTCCTACAAGCGCGGCCGGAAGTTCTTGACTGTGGTCGTCGACCACGATTCAGGGCGCCTGGTCTGGGCTGCACCCGGCCAAGATAAGGCCACCCTGGGCACGTTCTTCGATGCGCTCGGCGCGGAACGATCAGCTCTGATCACGCATGTTTCCGCGGATGGGGCCGCGTGGATCGCGTCGGTCGTCGCAGCACGCTGCCCGAACGCGGTCCGCTGCGCGGACCCGTTCCACGTCGTGAAGTGGG